>NZ_PSLQ01000070.1:14890-18066 GCF_040289685.1 Pyrinomonas sp. | reverse complement strand
GGCGCCCGCAGCAAGCAGAGTCGACCGGCAGCGAGTCGCAGTGAGGTCGAGCGGCGACGAAGATGAAGGGTTGAGGTCGGGCTGCAGATACTGGCGTCAGTGCGATCCGTTCAGCGATCCGATTAGTCATCGAGACTAGCCTGAGTCGAAGGCGACTAGAGTAAAGCGCGAGGGAAGGGTTCAGGTCCCGGCGGTCAAAGCGGCGTAGGAACGGACAGGGTGGGAAACGGCAGCACTACCCGATCAAAGCACTGACATGATAGGGAAATTTTGTTTAGAAGGCCTCATGTCCATGGCTAGTGCAGCATAGCTTCTTGCGCTGATGTTCTCTTCTCGCCAACGCGCGCTTTCAACGAGCGTCATGTAGCAGGTGCGCTTCTTGTTTTCACTTCCCTGTGCGCCGGACTTAAGCGAAGAGAAAGAGCCGCTATTCTGAACGTGTGCTGGTGCCCGTCTCCCTTTGCGCGCTACACACGCAGCTAGATGAGCGCCGCGCTCTAACTCACGCTCAGCCTCCGCCTCATACCTTGCCGACTACCACCCGTCGCATCGCTCCACCTCTGCCAACGACTCGCCCGCCACTTGCTCCAGCTTCTCTTCAGCCATTACCAGCAGCTGCGATGAGGATCGAAAGGTGGTAGAGCGACACACCTGTAGCTGAGAGCTGACTTTTTGCTTTCGAGTCTTTTGCTTGCCACCCCACCTTGCGTCGCCGCGTTGGCGAGGAGCTGGGAGCTGACTTTTTGCTTTCGAGTCTTTTGCAGTGCGCGTGTGAAAGGTGTTGTAGCCACCTCCCGTTTCTTACTTCGAAGACATGCTTTCGGCGTGCGCGCGAGATACGCGACATGTCGCAAGAGAAGAACGCGACGAAGAACGGTCAATGAACGCCGTCGAGTCGCCGCATCGCGCGGAAGCGGCGAAAGAGCAACGTCAAAGGGATGCAGAGCAAGCAAAGCAAGGTGAGCAGGCGGAAGTTATCGATGTAGGCCATGAGCGAGGCCTGCTTGAGCAACGTGCCGTATATGGCTCCGTGCGCCAGTTGCGTCGCCGTCGCCGGATCGCCGTGTGCGGCAAACGCGCTCGTCAATTGTTTCAACTTCTCTCGATAGGCCGCATCGTAAGGCGTCAGATGTGCAACCATGATCGCTTGGTGCCCCTGTGCGCCGCGCGCGAGCATGGTCGTCACCAATGCGATGCCGATGCTCCCGCCGATGTTGCGCATCAGGTTGTAAACGCCGGTTGCGTTGCCGATCTGTTCGTTCGGCAACGTGCTGATGCTCAGGGTCGTCAGCGGAACGAAGATGAAGCCCATGGCGAAACCGCTGACGACGTTGGGCCACATCACGTTGCTCGACGCGATCTCAAGGTTTAACCCAGCGAACACGTATGTCGAATAGGCGAGCGTGGCGAAACCGAATGCGATCAGCCAACGACCATCGATTCGCCCGATCAAGCGTCCGACGATGATCATCGAGACGACCGATCCGAAACCGCGCGGACTGACGGTCAGGCCGCTCTCGACCGCCGGATAACCGAGCAGGGTTTGAAGAAAGAGCGGCAGCAAGGCGACGGTGCCGAAGAGCACGATGCCAACCGAGGTGATGAGTGCAGTGCCGACGGCGAAGTTGCGATTGGCGAAGATGCGTAGATCAACGATCGGATCAGATGTCCTCAGTTCGCGGATGACGAACGCGACGAGCGCAAGCACGCAGAGCACAGATAACCACACGATCCACGCCGACTCAAACCAATCTTCCTGTTGACCTTTGTCGAGCACGATCTGCAACGCGCCGAGGCCGATGGCCATCAGTCCGAACCCGATGTAATCGATCTTCGCGGCGCGTCTTGCGCCAACGTATGGTGGATCTTCAATGAAGAGAGTCGCCATCACGACGGCGAGCGCGCCGACCGGCAGGTTGATGTAGAAGATCCAGCGCCAAGAGTAGTTGTCTGTGATCCAACCGCCAAGCGTCGGCCCGATGATCGGCGCCGTCACCACGCCCAAGCCGTAGATCGCCATCGCGGCGCCGCGGCGCGCCGGCGGAAAACTTTCAAGCAACACAGCCTGCGCGATCGGTTGCAGCGCGCCGCCGCCGACGCCTTGGAGGATGCGCGCGATGATGATCATGCCGAGGCTGCTCGCCATGCCGCACAGCGCCGAAGCGAGCGTGAAGATGCCGATGCAGATCAGAAGGAAGCGCTTGCGTCCGAAAAGCGAGGCAAACCAGCCAGTCGCTGGCAAGATGATCGCGTTAGAGACGAGGTAGCTCGTCAAGACCCAAGTCGCCTCTTCCGGCGTGGCGGAAAGGCTGCCGGCGATGTGCGGGAGCGAAACGTTGGCGACCGAAGTGTCGAGCACCTCCATGAAAGTGGCGAGCATCACGGAGAAGGCGATCAGCCAAGGACTGTAACTCGGTCGCCAAGATGCCCAATCGTTTTCAAGCTCCGTGCCGTCCATCGCAGACTCAACCTTTGAACGATCCTTTCGCAGCGCTCATCGCCGCTCCATTTCAAGCGCGACGGTTTTAACAGCGACGACTTCACATATCATCTTTGCCCCGAAGGGCATCGTTGCTCTTCACTCTCCAGCGCGCCGGCCTC
The DNA here is from genome assembly GCF_040289685.1 of Pyrinomonas sp. Lineage (NCBI taxonomy): Bacteria > Pseudomonadati > Acidobacteriota > Blastocatellia > Blastocatellales > Pyrinomonadaceae > Pyrinomonas > Pyrinomonas sp. The sequence goes on along the minus strand of NZ_PSLQ01000070.1, from coordinate 15,465 downwards.
GGTGTCGTTTCGATTGCGGCTGCGGCGCCTTTCGGTGCACCTACGCTTCAGTCTCGACTGGCCGCTTGCGGCACCTGAGCCTCGATGCGTTGCACCGTTCATCGTACCCTCACTTCTGGCTCGACCGACATGCCTGGCACAAGCATGTGCTGCGGATCGGGCGGATCGTCGAAGACGATCTTGACCGGCACGCGCTGGACCACCTTGACGTAGTTGCCGGTGGCGTTCTCCGGCGGGAGCAGACTGAACCGCGATCCTGTGCCGGCCTGCATGCTGTCGATGTGCCCGCGGAAGACTTTATCCGGATAGGCATCGACGTAGATCTCTACCGTTTGACCTGGATGCATCTGGCCGATTTGCGTCTCTTTGAAATTAGCGACCACCCAAACCTCGCCCGACACGATCGCCACGAGCGGTTGTCCCGCCTGCACCAAGTTTCCTTCTTCAACCGCTCGGCGCGCGATGCGTCCCGAAGCCGGAGCGTAGATCTTCGTGTAGGAGAGTTCGAGTTCGGCCTGTTTGACCGCGGCGCGCAACTGCTCGATGGAGGCTGTAGCGGTTTCGGCTTGTGCTCG
>NZ_PSLQ01000070.1:0-14850 GCF_040289685.1 Pyrinomonas sp. | reverse complement strand
GGCGCGGTGGCGGCTTGCGCCAACCGGCCCAACGCCTCGCCGACCTGCGCCTGCGCGCTGCTGACCTGCGTCCGTGCGCGCCGCGCGTTCTCTTCAGCAGCGTCTGCAGCAGCGCGCGCCTCCTGCAACTGCGCTTCAGCAGCCAAGACGCGCTGACGTGCGGCTTCAAGCTGTGCAGCGGCGGTGTGCGCCGCCGCCACCGCTTGCTCCAGCCGCTGCCGCGAGATTTCATCCCGCTCGTAGAGCGTGCGATAGCGTTCGACATCGGCGTCAGTGCGCGTCGCCTCGGCTTCCGCCGCAGCGACCTGCGCACGTGCTTGGGCGAGATTGGCTTCAGCAGCGGACACGGCAGCGCGCGCTTGGGCGGCACGCGCCGTTTCAGCCTTCGCCGCTGCGCGGCTGGTCTCTACATCTGTGCGCGCACGCTGCACGATGGCCGTCGCTTGTCGCATCCCGGCGCGCGTAGTGGCGCGCGTTAATTTCACGCCTAGCTCCGCTTCGCGCGCGCGCGCCTGCGCCGCCTCCAAAGCTGCCTTCGCCTGTTCAAGGCGCGCTTGGTAATCGCGCGGATCGATCTCGGCGATCAGATCTCCTTCCTTCACCTCCTGATTGTCGGTGACGTAGAGCTTGACGATGTGACCCGAAACCTTCGAACTCACCTGCACGATGTGACCTTCAACGAAAGCATCATCGGTCGATTCGTGCGAGCGCGCGTAGAGCCAGTAACGTAGGCCAACTACGCCACCGATGATGAGCGCGATGCCGAACGCCAGAACGAAGGCCGGGCGTTTGTAAAGCGGCTTCTTCTCGCCGTCGCGTTTGTCAACGATCTTCTCCAGCCCTTCTGTGCCCTGCTCGTCTTGGATCTCCTGTTCGATCACCCCTGCCATAAGGCCGACTCCATCCAACAAACTCTTCGCTCCAGCCTCTCTACCAACGGAACTTCTCCGCTCGACCGAGCGCAGCGGCGAGATTCAAGCGCGCCGCGTTGTGGACGGCGAGCGCCGTGATCTGGGCTTGGCGCGCGTTGGCAAGCGCTGTTTGCGCGTTGATGACCTCAAGATTGTCGCCGACGCCCGCCCGAAAGCGGTCACGCGCCATCTCCAACTCGCGTTCGGCCAAACGGAGACCAGCATCAGCAGCGTTCACCTGCGCTTCAGCTGTGCGCAAATTGGCGAAGGCGAGTCGCACCTCCTCTTCGACTTGCCGACGCAAGCTCTCCAATTCAAGTTCCGCCTGCCGCTGCCGGCTCGCCGCGACCACAACCCGCCCGCGAGTAAGTCCGCCGTTGAAGATCGGAACGTTCAATTGAACAGCGGCGCGACGTGTGGGGAGCGCCGCCTCCGTCGGCGTGATGCCGCTCGTGCCGTAGTCGCCGACGAACGCGAGCGAAGGAAGCGATTCGGCGCGCGCCGCGCGTCGCTCCAATGCGCTCACCTTGACCTGTTGCTCGGCGAGACGAATCTCACGCCGGTTTCGCGCAGCCTCGGCGAGCGCCTCATCAAGCGAAGGCAAAGGATCATGTACGAAGCGGAGTTGATCCGTCAGCGTTACCTTCGCTTCAAGCGGAACGCCAATGATGCGCTTCAGATTGAGCTGCGCTCCGTCGGCGGCTGTTTGCGCTTGCGCTAGCCGCACCTCTTCTTCGGCCAGCCGCGTCTCGGCTCGCGTCACGTCGACGCCCGTCGCCACGCCCGCGCGACGCTGGTCCTGCGCTAACTTGAGCAGGACGCGCGCCAGTTCGACATCAGCCTCGGCAGCGGCCACCGCCCGTTCAGCGCGAAGCGCTTCTAGGTACGCGAGCGCCGTCGCGGTCGCGACCTGCTCGCGCGCCAACTCCAAACGCAGATCGGCTAACTTCACATCAGCGCGCTCGGCTTGAAAGCGGCGAATGGCGCTCAGATCGAAAAGGGCCTGCACGAGACGCAAGCGCGCGTCGAAATTTTTGTACGGGCCGACGAAGGTCGAACTCAATCCGAAACTCCCGGGACGAAAACCGAGCGCCGCCAAATTCTGCGTGACGCTCGCTTGGTAAACGACGCCCGACAGATTCGGCAAGAGCGTCGCCAAAAACTCCTGTCTCACCCCCTCCGCCTCGCGCCGTTGCTCGCGCGCGCGCAACGACTGTAGATTGTTCTCGATGGCAAGCTCGATCGCTTCTTGCAAGCCGAGCGTCGTCGGCGCTCGCGACGTGCGCGCTGCGCTCGGAAATCCTCGCGGGCTGAAGGAAGAAGCGCCGCCATCGACGGCCATCTGCCCGTGCGCCGCAGCGCCGCCGCCAGCCAACAACGAAACGAACAAACAGAATCCAACGAGCCTTCTCACCCGACCACCCCCGCGCTCTTTCAAGATCTAGCAAGCGTCTTCACGTGACGACCTCACGCCATCTAACAAGCGTTCTATGCGATGACCTTGCTTCCCTTCGAGCTTCTCTTGGTGCCGTCCTTTGCCGAACGCAGCACGACGTGCCGGAGCTTGGTCAAAAGCTCGCTCAGCAACCTCTTCTCCTTGTCGCTCATGCCGGCAAAAAGCTCGCGGACGCTGGCGTAATAGGCCGGAAGCAGCTCATCGAGAAAGCGTTCGCCAGCGCGCGTCAGGCGCACCAAACGCACGCGCCGATCGGCAGCGTCCTCAACCCGTTCGACCAGTCCGCGCCGGACGAGAAGATCGACCAAACCAGTGACGTTCGGGCGGCTGACGAGCAGCAGCTCCCCGACTTCGCACATCGGACAGCCGGCGCGTCCATAGTGCCCGATGATCAACAAGGCGTTGAACGCTCCCGGCGAAAGCGCGTAGGGCTCGAGCCTGCGCGCGACCCAAGCGCGCACCACATCGTAGGTGTAAACTAAGTTCAGCAAGAGTTGGACCGACGGGCGATGAAATTCGTCGTACTTTGTCCCGTGAAGTCGCGCTCGCTGCGCGTAGTGCGTTTCGCGCTTGTCCCTTTCGTCCGGGAGTTTGCGCTCGACCTTGTCCCCACGCTTCCTCATCGTGATCGTAAGTCTATTTGGTTAAGAACCTAATTGTCAAGTTTTGAATTATCTGGAACTAGCAGAACCCCTTTATACGCCTGAGATCAAAGTCGTCAAGAACCTAATCGTCGAACCCCGAATTACCAAGGCCAGCGCGAGTCACGTCGCGCGGCTGAGTGTGGCGTGACTCGTCGATCTCCTTTGGTCGATGAGACGCGCGCCGATGGATCTCGCGTCATGAAACGCGATCGTTCGAGGGCAGGCGGAATCGCAAGCGGCGGGAGGATGACATAAAGCCTCGGGCATCGGCCCGCGGCCATCACAAGAAGCCAGCGGGCCCGGCGCGCCGCCACCCTTCTGTGGCATGGCTGAGCAACACGCACGCGAGCAACGGCTATTTATCGATCAAGATCGCTACGCGGATCTTTCTCCGATTTTCTCTCCCTGCTCGACGCTCAGCAATTGTTGCCGACAGGGTCGCTACAGGGCGCCCAAGCCGAGCGCCGCTAAGCGAATCGCCATCGCTTGCGGGCTGACGCCGAACTGCGCGGCTAAACGCTGCATCGCTCTGTCATCGAACAGATCGAATGGACCGGCACCGACCATCTCGCGCAGCGCCGCTTCTGGCATCAGGAGGCTGGCCGCGAACCGATTGGCTTCCACCTCGCGCTGATCTGTGCCGCAACTGGCGCGTTCGTCGCGGAAGAAGATGGGCGAGGCATCAATGAAGACGCGCACCCGTTCGCCGTGCAATAGGTAGTGGCCCAGTTCATGGGCCAGCGTGAAACGGCGTCGGTGTGGATGATGGCGCGCGTTGATGCAGGCGATGGCCCGTTTCTCTTTGATGACCAACATGCCGGAGACGGTCTCCTCCATCGGTCGATAGATCACTTCCAAGCTATGCGCACGCGCGATCCGCTCGATGTCGACCGGCACGCTCGCGCCACTCGCCCGCAAGATCCGCTCGGCCGCTATCGTCGCTCTGTTCGCTTTCGCCATCTCTTTCGAATCGTTTCGCCGCTTATGATTTCCCGAGCAAGTTCTCAAGCACGCGCGCCGCTTCTGGCGGAATGCGCTTCTTTTCGCGCCCGAACTCCACCGTGACGACCGATTGTTCGATCACCTCGGCGTTGGATGGAAGCAAACAGCCGATCTCCAGATCGAGCGCGAGGCAAAGCGCGTAGAGCACATGCAGCGGCGCTTTCTGTCGTCCCGCCTCGATGTTGGTGATCGAAGTCCGCCGCAAACCCACCTCGGCAGCGAGCGCGCTCTGGTTGAGACCTAACTCCTCACGCCGCGCACGAATGCGCTCACCAATCGTGCGGTAGAGTGCCGGTTCGTTCACCCTCATCTTCGGCGCGGATTATAGCGGACCAGCACGGCTGGAGTCAATAATGCAAACATAGTAATTTTTGTTGACATACGCTTCTCGGAGATAGTATGCTATCGGCCGCCATGGATTTTCAGAGCGATCAACCAATCGGGCTAGTCAAGGGGCCGGGCGAAGGTCCGCATGAATATGTCTTCGTCACGGCGGATCATCGGTGGACGCGCGTCGGCGAATTCGTCCGCTACGAGGTGCGCTACGGATCCGAGACGTTGACTATCTTTGGTCACGTTGTAGGTCGTGAGTTGATCCGCAACCTGCCGGAATCTTTTCTCGTCGACCCGCGAACGTCGCCCGTGACCGTCTCTTCGTTAATCGGTCTTGAAGAGGGGAGCGAATGCGAACTTTTCGAAGTGACTTTTGAGGCGATCGGCTATTTCAACCCGGAAATAGGGGATTTCATCAACCCGCGCATTCCGCCAACTCCGGGCGACCCCATCTACTTGGCATCGAGCGAAACGCTCGCCGAGATCGTCTCGCCGCACAGGCCCGGAGATACCGGCTCTGCACATATCGGCAGCTTGCTGACGCGCGAAAAGGACGAAGTACCCGTCGTTCTCTCCGTCAAAGAGCTGGTCGCAACCCATTTGGCGGTTATCGCTTCTACAGGGAGCGGCAAGTCCTACACGGCAGGCGTGCTCGTCGAAGAGCTGATGATGCCCTACAATCGCGCTGCGGTGCTCATCATCGACCCGCATGGCGAGTACCACACTTTGCAGGCGATCGCCAGCGATGAGCGCTTTCGCGGCCCTGACGGATACATGCCGGAGGTTCGCATCTACACGCACGACAGGATTCGCGTGCGCTTTTCTACTTTAACCGAAGCTGACATCAAATACCTGTTGCCCGAGGGGGCATCGGAAAAGATGCTCCACTACCTGTCGCAGGCTTACCGCGCGCTAGCTTACGCGCGCGAGCGGCGGTTGTGGGGCTACCAAGACCTTTGCGATGAGATAACGAAACTGAAGTACGACCACGGCGATTCGAGCAACGCCAGCTCCATCGACGGGTTGCTCTGGCGGTTGGCCGCGCGGTTCGATAAGCCCGGGGGGATCTTCTCCGATTCGGAACATCTCAGTTTGCAAGAGCTCTTTCGGCCTGGGCGCTGCACGGTGCTGCAGCTATCGGATATCGAGCAGAGCGAACAGCAGGTCATCGTTGCCACTCTTCTTCGGCGGGTCAACAAGGCACGCAAGATGACCACGCGCGGCGAGGTCGACGAAAGAGATGAGAACTACCTGCCCTATCCCGTCTTCACGTTGCTGGAGGAGGCTCATCGCTTCGCTCCGGCGGGCCAGACGGTGGTATCGACCAACATACTCAAAGAGATACTCGGTGAAGGACGCAAATTCGGCGTCGGCATCGGTCTGATCACGCAGCGGCCCGGTAAACTCGATCAAGACGTGCTCTCGCAGTGCATGACGCAGATCATCATGCGCATTGTCAACCCGTTCGATCAGGACAACGTCGCCCGCTCCGTTGAAAGCACAGGACGCGCGTTGCTGGCCGAACTCCCGGCGTTGACCAAGGGGCAGGCGGTGATCAGCGGTTCGGCCATCAACATCCCGGTCACCTGCCAGGTGCGTGAGCGCTTGACGCGCCATGGCGGCCAAACGCTAGACGCACCAGCCGACTGGCAAAACTATTTCACACCGCGCGAGCAGCGCACTGCGGCTGAACGACGCGCTGTGCTCGTCAAGCTGGCGGCAGCTAGGAAGCCTGATTCTGTCGATGGAATCGATGTTTGAGCGCGTGAGCTGAAGAGCCGATGACCGATCATCCTCTACCTTGATCCTTGACGCGATAGCGCAGCTTTTCGCGATTCCAATGGTCCAGGCGTTCGGCGAGGGATGGCGCGCACTCTTTTGTCTGTCGCTCCATCGCGGTCATAAAGCGCGGCTAAACGTGGATGCAGTTCTATTTTGCCGTGCGTCTCGAGCCGCAACGCTTCGTCGAGATGGACTCGCATCAGCATTGAACTTAGGCAGGCGAATCACCTTCATCGTGCAGATTGTCTCGCTTGCTCGTACGGTTTGCGCTTTTCAACCGAACGCGCACAGACTTCGGTGATTTTGATGCCGCGACCCTCGACAAAAGCTCCTTCCCGGGCGCTACATGACGGAAAGGGCATGACGCGTGTCGAACTGTTCGGCGATGAGCGCACGCGCGATCTCTTGATTGTCAACTTCAATGGCTAGCCCATGTTTCGTTGTTGGTCAGGTTGAAGAAACGACCGCGGTCCGTTGTTGGCAACTGGCCGCTCGTCCGATCACCTCACCGCGGAAACTATAGAGGGGAGTTGGAAAGCCTGTGCAAGGCGCGGAAGCCAGAACGAGCATGACAAACCAGATCCAAATTACCGCGCTAGCTTGTATCTTTTCAAATGCGAGAATGGTGCCCGTCGACGCGGTAGGTCGACGGGCACCCAAGCGATTAGAACGAGTACCGCAGACCGAACTGCATCACGCGCGGCGTTCCCTGAATTGCCGTCAGGTTGCCGAACGTGGGGTTCTTGGAAGAGTTGAATGGATCGAGTCCCTGCACCCAACCGTCAACAGCGGTTAAACGCTGCGTGTTGGTGACGTTGAAGACCTCCCACCGGAACTGAAGCCGGTGACCTTCGCTCCACGGCATGGTGAAGGATTTGGCCAGCCCCATGTCGAGCACGACATAACCCGGATAACGCAAGATGTTGCGGTCACCGCGCTCCCCGGGACGCCCACTGCGGAAAGAGCGATAAGCTGCTTGCGGATCGGAGAAGAGGTTGGGTGGAGTAGCGCCACCGCGATTTGGCTCGGCCTTGAGCGGACGGATTCGCACGGTGTAGTTGCGTCGGTTCCAGTTGGTTGGCCAACCGCCGAAGTCGAGCGGCGCATCGACGGGCAAGCCCGAGTTCCAGCGAAAGATACCGGATAGCTGCCAGCCGCCGATGAAAGCGTCGGCGAACTTCGAGATGTTGCTGAGCAATGCCCTGCCCCGTCCGATGGGCAACTGCCAAATAGCGTTGGCGTTGATGATATGTCGGATATCGAAGTCGGAAACCGACCGTTGTTGCTTCAGGTCCAGCGCATTCAGAATGAACGGCGTGAAGGGAGCATCCGTTTGCAAGCCCGACACATCATCCATCGATTTCGAAAGCGTGTAATTGAAATCGAAACTGAGCGAGTTACGGAAGCGCTGCCGAATCGAAAGCGTCCCCGCATGGTAATCGGACGAGGCGATGGTGCTATAAACAGCCAGCGCGCCGTATTGCGGCTGGTAGAAATACCGTCGTCCGGAGACACCATCGAGCAGGTCTTGCACTGAGGCCCAGTCATTGCCGAACTCATAGCAACCGATGTTGGCGCACCCGGGAGCAGTCGCGGCCGCTATAGCGTACACGGCTTGCGTATTGGTCAGGGTCGAGACGCCGAAGAGTATCTGGCCGAGCGATCCCGGAGCGTATAAGTTCTCGAAGAACGGAAGCGGCTGTACGCTGGCGATCGGCGTGTTGTTGGCCCGCAAAATCTCGAGGATGGTGGCGGCTTGCGTCCACGTTTGGCCAGATTTCTGATCGGTGAAGTTCAAGTTCGGTTGGACTGCATCGCGCCCCGCCAAGAGGTTGCGCGCCGCGCGCCCGACGTAGGCCATCTCGATGACGACGCCAGCGGGCAGTTGCCGCTGGAACGAGAGGTTCCAACTGTAGTTGATCGGCGAGACGAGGTTGCTGTCGAGCGAGCTTTCGATGCGCCGCCGGTTGTCTGCCGGGCGTTGCTGTGGGAAGGTTAACTGCGACGGGATCACGATCCCGGGCAGCGTGCGAATGCTCTGATCGAAGCCTGTGAACAACGGCGCTGGGCGCGTTGTCACATTGAAGGTATTGGCCGAAATGGTCTGTGCCGATGAGAAGCCGAGCTGATTCTGCGCGTTAAAGGTAACGGCCAATTGCTGGCCGAAGTAGTCGTTGGTGATGGCGAATCCGGCGCGAATCACCGATTTATCTTCGCCGCCGAAGATCAAGCCGAATAGCCCGCTCTTGAAGTTTGGGGACCAAGCGATCGAAACGCGCGGTTGGAAGTTGTTCTTGTCCCAATTGTAGAAACGTTCGCCGAGATTGACGCGAATGGGATCGACGTAGTTGATGCCGCGACCAGCGGACTCTATCCTTCGACGCAGATATTCGCCGAGCGGCACGTCAGGAACGGCAATATACCCTTGCGTCTCGTAAACGGGCCGACTCAGCCCGTAGCGCAAACCATAGGTTAACGTCAAATTGGAGCGCACTTTCCAAACGTCTTGCGCGTAGAAGTCATACTCTTCGGTCGCGAACTCGCGAAAGACGCCTTGTCCAGCGGGCAGAGGCTTGCCTTGAAGATCGAAGTTGAAGTTAGCCGTGTACTGCGAGAAGCGCCCGATGACGGCCGTCAATGCCGCTTTCAAATCATCCGGATTGCCGGCGATGGTGTAACCGGCGTTACGGATCGGCGTAAGCAGAACGTTTCCGGACGCTTGGTAGAAGAACGGGTTGGTCACCGCGTTGTCGTAAGCCGCGCCGAAATCGAGGCGCCGATTGCGGATGATGCGGACGTTGGTCCCGAGTTGCAACGTGTGGTTACCGATAATCCACGAAAAGTCATCCGTGATGTTGTGCACTGGGTTGACCCGATTGAAGGTGCGCACGAACAATCGCGGGGCGAAGACGAAGCGGAAGGTGATGGCGTTCTGATCAGAATCGCCCTGATCGCTCAACGCCAAGCGCGTCAATCCGTAGCGAAGGTTGTTCGTCTTGGTTCCGCTGATAGCCCACGTGTGACCGATGGCAAATCCATATGGATGGTACCAACGCCTGACCACTGGCGTGTCGGGAAACCGCTGCGGGTTGGCGAAGCTGAGCGGCCGCGTATCGTGCTGATAGCTGCCGCGGAAAAAGAGCGTGTGCTTGCTCGTTAAGTTGAAGTCTAATCGGGCAACGTGTGAATTGAACCGCACGCGTGTGGGGGCATTAAAGCGGAAGCCTGCAGTGTTCAACCCATCGCCTGCTGCTTGCAGGTCGTTGGCTGGATAACGTCGGGCCGCATCGGCGAGCACGGCCAACGCGCGCGGATTCAATCCAACTTGGGGGAAGAAAGCGGCCAACTGGTCCGGCGTCAACGTGATAACGCGCACCGTGCCCGGTGGATCGCCCGGAGCTGCGCCGAGGAACTTCACCTCGCCGCGTCCTAAGCTCGCGAGCGGAACGACGCGCGGGCCAACCACCGTTTCGCTTGCATCGCGCCGCCCTTCGTAACTGTAAAGGAAGAAGAGCCGGTCCTTGATGATCGGCCCATCTAACCGACCGCCGAAAGTGTTGCGCAGCAATTTGGGACGTGGCAATCCGCTGCGGTTATTGAAGAAGTCGTTGGCCGTCGTCACCGTGTTGCGATGGTACTCGAAGAGCGCACCGTGGAATTGATTGGTGCCGCTGCGCGTGATGAGCGAAATCTGGGCGCCCGACGACCGCCCATAGCTTGCGTTGGCATTGCTCGTCACAACGCGAAACTCTTCGACCGCTTCGCCGTTCAACCGTAATACGGGGTTGAAGATGGAGTTGGTCTGTGCTTCGTTGATGTCCACGCCGTCAAGCGTGATGTTCGATTGATCGCTGCGTGCCCCCGTGACGTTGCCACTAGGGGTCACGCCTGGCTGCAGCGTCAACAAAGAGATGGGGTTGCGCGCCTCGAGCGGCAACTGGATGATCTGCAACGAAACGAAGTTGTTGCCGAGGCTCGCGTCTTGCGTGTTCAGCGTCAACTCGTTGGCGGCCGAGACGGTGACGGCTTCGGTGATCTGGCCGACCTCGAGTTGGATGTTGATCTCGGTCGGTTGCGCAACTAGCGCGCGCACGTCGCGCACCGTCGTCTTTTTAAAACCGGCAGCTTCAACTTCGATTTGATAAGCGCCGGGTTGAACGAGATCGAAGGCGAAAACTCCTGCCTCGTTGGTCGTCGTGGTGCGAACTAGACTACGCGCTTCGTTGCTGAGAGTCACGGTCGCTCCAGCGACAGCGCCGCCTTGCGGATCGACCACCGTGCCGCGTATCGAAGAAGTGCCCGTTTGGGCATTCACGCTCGCGGCGAAGAACAAACACCCAAGAAGCAGCACTAGTGGGATTGCGTTTTTTTCCATGTGGTATCCTCCGAAAGATTCGATTCAGCAAGTCGTCCTCTCCCGCAGTCGGCCAGGTTGTGAAGAAAGGCGACTCTCTACTCAACTTCTCGCACAACTCATGCTCGTTCGGTAAGCCGCGATGGCAAAAGTTACTCCGCAACTGACCCATCAAGAGAGGTCGCTACCTCTGGTGGACGTTCCGGATCGATCTTGAGCCGCATGAATGAGGCTAATTTAATAGCACCACTCGCACGATATTGCAATCCCCTTCAAATCCGGACTGGGGGTTTTACAGACAGTCCGGGACTTGACCGCTGACAACTGCCATATAGGAAGCTCGACGAAGCGAAATCGCTGCGGGACCGATGTCGGAAGAAGTCGCTGCGGGTGGAAATGGAAGACGGGACCGAGGCGTGGCTGCCGTCCAGCGATGGCGGAAGCTGAACGAGCTGCAACGATGAGCGGAAAGCTCAAAAGCGACGAGCCACGTAAAGCTTTATGTGGCTCGTCGCGATTAACAGCTATTTTGCGGACCTAGAATTCAATCCGCCCGACAAGCTGGATGACGCGTGGGGCGGTCACCGTCGAGGTGATGCGCCCGAAGTTCGGGCTGTTGATGTTCAGCCCGGTGAACTGGTTGACAAAGAAGTTCGCGCGGTTGATGACGTTGAACGCTTCTACGCGCAGTTGGAAGCGGAGGGTCTCACGCAAAGCGAAGTTCTTCAGCAAGGAAGCGTCCCAAGAGAAGATGAACGGGCCGTTGATAAAGGCGCGTTCGAGATTGCCCGTCTGTCCGGGTGCCGCGTTGAAGAAGACCTGCCCGGAGAAGGGCGTCGTTCCAAAGCCTTCGGCGGCGCGTCCGCTACCCAATTGACTGCACAACCCAGACTGCAAGTTCGCTTGGTTGAGGTTGATCACTCTTGGGTCGATGAAGAAGACGCCGCACGGCGTGCGTCGAACGCCGATCAAGTTTTTGATCTCGTCCTTGCTGAGCGAGGAGACGGCTGTTTGCCGTCCGGAGCGCGCGGCGCGGTTGAGCGTTCCACGCGGATCAGTGATCGTTACGGGAGCGCCGGTCGCCGCGCGAATGATCGAACTGAATTGCCAGCCGCCGAGCAAGAAGTTGACGATCCCGCCTTGATCGAGGAAGCGACGCCCGCGACCGATGGGCAACTCGTAGATCGTGTTGAAGTTGAAGACGTGCGTCTGGTCGTAATCGGCGCGCGCATATTCGAGCCGCGGCTGATTGTTGTCGAGCAACGGATCAAAGCGCGTCTGCCCAACACCTGGCGCATCGGTCAGCGTCTTCTGGAAGGTGTAGTTCGCTTGGAAGAAGAAGCCTTGTGAGAGGCGACGTCGAACTTCGACCTGTAGAGAGTTGTATCGCGAGATGCCGCTGTTGTCCAAAACATCGGCGACGCCCGTGTTTGGGTTTGGGAGGAAACGAACGTTGCCCGTCAAACCGTTGGTGATGTAAAGGATGGCGAGATCAGCCGGCGTCCCGTTACGCAACTGGGTTTGCACCGTCGTGTTGCTCAACAATCCGCCTGCGCCGAGATTCGGGAAGACGGTGAGCGTTTGGCACCCGGGGTTCTGCGCCGGCGTGCAGGCGGGATTGCCGGTCAACAACAGGTTGTTGCGCGCGCGCAAGAAGTCTTGCACAAAACCGTTGCCGAAGATGTCGACTTGATTGAGATCGCGACCGCGCACGAGGTTGTCGCTTCGTCCGCCAACGTAGCGGATCTCGATCGCTGTTTGGAAGCCGATCTCGCGCTGGATGCCAAAGCTGTATTCCATCCAGCGCGGTACCTGGAGGTCAGGATCAATGGCGAAAACGGTTCCAAACCGACCAGCGAGCAGATTGTTTTGCGCGTAGGTGCGTGGCACTTGGAACGTCGGGGTTGTAAAGCCGGGGAGCGAAGAGAAGCGCGCGTTGATGTTGGCCAGCGTCACCTGCTGCGTTAATCCTTGGTTGCCGCCAAGGGCGTTATCCGCCGCGCGAACGAACTCATCGTTGACGTAGCTCATGCGGAAACCGCCGCGGATCACCGTCCGCCCTTCACCCGGAAAGATCGAACCCAACAACCGATTCTTGAACTGCGGCGTGTAAGCGAAGCTGACCACGGGAGCGAAGTTGTTCTTGTCGGCCTTGAAGAACTTGTTATCGCCGCCAGCGTTTCGCCCAACGAAATCGTAGATGCCGTTGGGATCGAGAATGGCGGTGATGACGTTTTGTCCAGGCTGGATCACCGGCTCAAGAGCCAACCCGTTAGGCTCGCGGATCGGCGTATAAAGCTCGTATCGCAACCCATAGTTCAAGGTCAGTTGCGGAATCGGGCGCCACTGGTCCGCCGCGTAGAAGGAATAGTGCTCGAAGTTGAGGTTACGCTGCGGGATGGCGCCGGGCACGTACCCCGAGTTTTTGCTCGTCGCGTTGAAGGTGAGATTGGCGCTCCCGATGATGCCGCCGAGCAGGGCGAGCAAGGAGTTGGCGTTGTTCAGCTGCGTCGCGCTGATGCCGCCCGGGAACTGACTCGCCGAAAGCGCTGGCGTGTTGTTATTGGTTCCGAGCACGTAGGTCGGCAACGTCGAGTTACTGAAGGCTGGCGGACCATACGGGTTGATGCGAAAGACTTGGAGTTGCCCACCGAAGCGGATCGAATGTTGACCTACGGTGTAGACGGCGTTGTCCTGCAAGTTGTAGTAACGAACGTTGCGCCCTTGCGCTTGGAAGTTCACCTCTGGATTGCTGATCAGCGGAACGGCGATGAAGAAACCTTGCGGTTGTCGCGCGTTATCGAACCGTGGTTTATCGTCGCGTACCCCGCCGCGCACCTCGTTGGTGAAGTTGGCTCCCGGCGTATAACGATAGGTCAATGACAGCGAGTGATTGTGGCTGTCTTGGAACGAAGCCGGGATGTCGCTGAACCCAGCATTGCCAGTGTTATCGACGTCCGGTCGAAGCAAGAACTCCTTGCGGTAGCTGTAGACGCCGCCGATCGTGTGTCGTTCGTTTAGATCGGCATCGATCCTCAAGGTGAAGGCTTCGCGGTTCTGATTCTGCTTCTGCGTGAAGCCGAAACCGGTAGTGTTCAGTTGGTCACCGATGTCGGTGCGATTGCCGACGGTCGGCAAGTTGGCCAAGATGCGGCTTTGAACGAGAGGGTCGATGCCCGAAAGGCCCGCAAGCTGAAGGATGTTGACCGAACGCACGGTACCCGAGTTATCACGGTAAGTGAAGATGCCCTGCCGCGCTTGTGGCAGCAAGATGGTGCGCGCAACGGTCGCCGATTGCCGCAAGCGGAAGCCTTCATAAGCGGCGAAGAAAAAGGTTTTGCCTTTGTAAAGAACTGGTCCGCCTTCGCCGAAACGCGGCAAGTAGAGAGGACCGCTCAGTTTGCCCCCGAATTGATTGCGGTTGAGAAAAGGACGCGGCGTTCCCGCGAGATTGTTGAAGAAGCTGTTGGCCGCAAACTTCGAGTTCCGATTGTAGATGAAAGCGGCGCCGTGGAACTCGCTTCCACCACGCGGTGTCACAAGCTGCACTTGCGACGCTCCATAACCGGCATCGGCGCCAGCGTTCTGCGTAATGACGGTGAACTCACCCGTGTCGTCCACGTTCGGGCGATCGGGCACGAAATCGGTCGCATTGGCGCGAATGAAGTTATCCTGAACGTTGAGGCCATCACGCGTGATGTTCGTAAAAGACGTGCGTTGACCGTTGATGGTCGTACTGGTTGCACCATTGGCAGCGACTCCTGGTTGAAGCTGGATCAATTGCAACGGATTGCGTCCGTTGAGCGGCAGTTCGACCACTTGTCGCGGACTAACCGTATTGCTCAGCTCGCCTGAAGTCGCGTTCAAGATGTCGGCGCCGGCAACCACTGTGACGCTCTCCTGCACGCCGCCGACTTCGAGCGTGACATTGAGCGAGTACTCCCGAGCGACGTCGATCTTGACGTCCGTCGCGGTGAAAGTTTTGAAGCCGGGAGCGGTGATCCGTACAGTATAAGTTCCCACCTCGAGCTGCGGAAAGATGAAATTCCCCTCGCCCGTGGTAACCGTGCTTCGCTCGCGCCCCGTCTTGACATCCGTCAAGGTAACGGTCGCGCCAGCGATCACACCGTCTGGTCCAGAAACAGTGCCAACCAACCGTCCCGTGTTCGATTGCGCATGAACGAGCGGGAACAGGAAGAGGGCACAAACCAACGATAATGCGAGCAGCGCTTTCAATCGCATTATTCTCCTCCTCGAAAGTCTGTAAGATGCGTTTTTGGGTTGTGTCGTCCGATCAAGAACACCTCAGCGAATCAGTTGCTTGTAGGCGCGCTTTCCTCGGACGTCAACGTTGCTGAGAATTAATTT
>NZ_PSLQ01000008.1:0-75546 GCF_040289685.1 Pyrinomonas sp. | reverse complement strand
CGGTCTTGGGCCAGCCAGAGCCACTGTCGGTGGTTCTTGTTACCGACAAAAGACCACAACTCGTCGCACTCGATGACTAGAGCCCCTTTTTTTCTGGCACCCGAACCCCTTTGGGGACTTCCTGATATTTCCGATTGACCAAGCTTGAGCCCGCCGCAAGCCCATGGGCTTCTAGCCCAAGGGGATAAGGCGGGCTTGTCCTGAGGCTTTAGCCCTCTGAGGTTGCTTTTGTCGTGAGTGTCACATACAATAACGTGCTGTGTCGGGCCGGACGGGTCCGTCAGGCGCTCACCATTCCCGTTGGGGAAAGCGTTGCCTGAGAAGCCGCCGGGCTTTCAGCCCGTGCGGAGCGTCACATTGAGCTTCCAGTCGGTTAAAAATCACTCGCTAGATCATGAGCGCAGACTTCTCTATCCGCCATCTGCATCATTACCACCGAAACGGCAAAACTTCGGCGGCGTGAGGGTTGTGCGCTTAAGTTTCGAGTGAAGATTTGAGTCAAGACGAGCCCGCTGCCGCCGATCGAGCAGCGGGCTTTTCGTTTGCTCATCGCTTGTTCATGACACTTGAGATAGTGGGGGCGAAGGATCAGAGGAAGGCGCGTCAATGTTCGGTGCGCAGAGGTTGGTTGAGGAGTTTGTATCTGATGAGGAAGCGCGGCGAGCAAATCGTTCACGAGCAGGCAAGATGGCACCCGTAACTCGGCGGTGAACGAAGAAGACGATCGGCTCATCTGGCGCTCGTCCGTCGTTCCAAAAAGGTCGTGCTTGGCGGTGAACGTAAAGATGATCGAACCTTTATCGAAAATCCCGACCGGAATGAAATACTACTTCGGCGCACAAGCTCGCTTGCGGCGGTGGGTCGAAGATACGGCGATGGAGGTCTTCCGCGGTTGGTCTTACGAAGAGATCACGACTCCTAGCGTTGACTACTACGCCCTGTTCGAGCGCGGCATGGGTACTACCGAAGCAGAACGCGCTTTTCGCTTCACTGATGCCGACGGTCGGTTGCTGGCGCTGCGACCGGACGTCACTTCGGGCGTGGCACGGGCGGCGGCGACGCTCTTTGCCGAACGCACGAGGCCGTTGCGCTTCTGTTATGCCGCTGCGGTCTTCCATCAGCGCTCGCGTTCGCACGCAGAATGGCGGCGAGAGACGACGCAGATCGGCTGCGAGCTGATCGGCACCGGTGGAATCGTCGCCGACATGGAAATCCTATTGATTGCGGCGGAGGTGTTGCGCCGTCTGGGTCTCGATGGTCAGTACCGCATTACGCTGAACAACGCTGAGATATTCAATGGCGTCGCCGAGAAACTGAACCTCGATGTGTCGGCGCGCGAGCAGTTCCGCCAGTTGATCGATGCGCGCAACGCCTCAGAACTCGAATCATTTCTCGCTTCGTACGCATCGGCGAAAGAGAGCGCTGCTTTCGCACAATTGACCCGCCTTGCTGGCAAAAGCGAGATGTTCGAGCGCGCGCGCGCCGTGATAAGCAACCAGCGTTCACGCCGTGCGCTGGCCCAATTGGAAGAATTGTGGCGGACGGTCGAAGCGCTCGGCATGGCGGAACATTTTGAGATCGATCTCGGCGACGTTTCGGAACTCGATTATTACACGGGACTCATCTTCCGCATCTACCTGCGCGGGGCTGGAGCGCGCGTCGGGAGCGGTGGACGATACGATGGTCTGACGGCAAACTTCGGGCGCGACGAGCCGGCCATCGGCTTCGTCTTCGATCTCGATGCGTTGACTGAAGTGATCTGGCGAAAGGGGAATGGGGCGAACGCGGAGGGCCAAGCCACTCCTGTTTTCGACCAAGACCCGACGGCGCTCTTTCGCAAAGCTCTTCGTGCCAGAGAATCCGGCGCGCAGATCGTGGTCGAAGAAATGATGACGTCGAGCGGGCACATGGCGTGTGAAGCTGAACTTAAGCGGTTGAATTTCGGTGAGGAGTCGAACGAGGGGTGACCCAAGAAGATGCAAGGATCGAAGAGAACTTGCGGCGACGGGCGTGATGGGAAGATGAGCGACGGACAAGCAAAAAGCAGAGCGGCCATTGCTGAACCGGCGTTGACCATCGCCATCGCCAAAGGGCGCATGCAGGATGAAGCGCGGCGACTTTTGACGCGCGCCGGCCTCGAACTGGATGAGGCAGCTAACGGTTCGCGGCGCTTAGCCGTAGAGGATCGGTGCGGTCGCTATCGCTTCGTCTTCATCAAACCGGCTGACGTGCCCGTTTACGTCGAACACGGCATCGCTGACTGCGGCATCGTCGGGCGCGACGTCTTAATCGAAGCAGAAGCCGACGTATTACAGCCGCTCGATCTCGGCATCGGTCGGTGTCGCATCGTGGTTGCTGCCAGCAGACCCGAAGATGTCGTGCGCAACCTCGGCATGTTGCGCGTGGCGACGAAATATCCGCGCATTGCGGCGACGCACTTCGGGCGGCGGGGCATCCCCGTAGAGATCATCGAGCTTGCCGGATCGGTGGAACTTGCGCCGGTGCTCGGATTGAGCGACTGCATTGTGGACCTAGTCGAAACGGGGCGCACTCTTGCCGAGAACGGTTTGCAAGTTGTCGAGGTGATCGCCGAATCAACGGGGCGATTGGTCGTCAATCGCGCCAGCTATCAACTCAAAGCCGAAGCGGTGTCCGCGCTGATCGCGGCGCTCGGTCGCGCCATGGAGCCGAAAGGATGATCGAAACGATTGGGAAGAACGAGACGGAGAAGCGAAGAGCGAAGTTGAAGAGAATCGCTGGACGCAACGTCGCGCTCGACGATGCGTTGGTTGAGACCGTGGCGAGGATCGTCGCCGACGTGCGCGAGCGCGGCGATCGGGCCTTGCTCGAACTGACGGAACGTTTCGACGGCGTGCGTTTGGCGCCCGATGGTTTGCGCGCGTGCCCCGAAGAACTGCGCGAGGCCGCTTCGCGTGTCGATCCCGCAGTGATTTCAGCGATGCGCGAAGCCATTCGGCGAATACGCGTTTTCCACGAACGGCAACGCGAGCGATCTTGGCAGATGATGAAGGACGGCGTGCGATTGGGCCAGCGCGTGCGTCCCATTGAACGCGCTGGCCTCTACGTGCCGGGTGGAACAGCCGGTTATCCCTCATCGGTTTTGATGAACGTCATCCCGGCGCAGGTCGCTGGCGTTGAGCGAATCGTGGTCGCCACGCCGCCGCACACGCTCGCCGAAAATCCGGCGGTCGCCGCTGCGTTGATCGAACTCAACGTTGAAGAGGTCTATAAAGTGGGCGGCGCGCAAGCCATCGCCGCGCTCGCCTATGGGACCGAGAGCGTGCCGCGCGTGGATAAGATCACGGGGCCGGGCAATAAGTACGTTGCGGCGGCGAAGAAGCACGTCTTCGGTGCGGTCGGGATCGATTCGATCGCCGGTCCGAGCGAGGTGGTCATCATCGCCGACGAAACAGCCGACGCTGCTTGGGTGGCTGCCGATCTGCTCGCACAGGCCGAGCACGACGAGGAGGCAGCCGTCGTTCTCATCACGACGCATGAATCGTTGGCGACGGCGGTGACCGGCGAGTTGGCGCGCCAATGCGCGACTTTGCCGCGTCGCGCAGTCGCCGAAGCGGCGCTTGAGCGTTATGGCGCGATCATTTTAGTCAATGATCTGGATGAAGCCTGTGCCGTGGCGAGCGAGCTGGCCCCGGAGCATCTGGAGATAATCGCGCGCGAGGCCGAAGCGTTGGCCGCCAAGATCAAACATGCTGGCGCGATCTTCTTGGGCGCTTACACGCCCGAAGTCGTCGGCGACTATTTCGCGGGTCCAAACCACGTTTTGCCCACAGGCGGTTCGGCGCGTTTTTCGTCCGCGCTCGGCGTCTATGATTTCTTGCGCCGGACCAGTTTGCTTCGGTATTCGGCAGAGGAGCTGCATCGGACGGCGCAGCTGATCGTCGCTTTTGCGCGCGCCGAAGGATTGGAAGCGCACGCGCGTTCGGCTCTCGCTCGATTGGACCAGCGAGGCGCAGCGCCTGCGGCAGTGGAAGCGCCTTCCGACCCCAAACTGTGCGCCGCTTTGGATGCGGTCAAATCGAGCGTACGCGAGCTTCGCGCTTACACGCTGCGTCCGGAGCGCGCGCCGATCAAGGTCAACCAGAACGAGAACCCGTTCGATGCCCCGGAAAGGATCAAACGCGAAGCGTTGAAAAGGTTTCAGGCGCGCGCTTGGTCGCGCTATCCCGATTTCGTGCCGACCGAATTGCGAGGCAAACTGGCGGAGTTCGTCGGGTGGGGCGAAGATGGCATCGTTATCGGCAACGGTTCGAACGAGCTGATCCAAGCGACGTTGCTGGTGACGGTCGGACCGGGGCGACGCGTGCTCTTGGCCGAGCCGACTTTTGCCCTTTACCGACAGATCGCTACGGTGCTCGAAAGCGAAGTTGTGAGCGTGCCGCTCGCTGCTGACTTGACGTTTGACATATCGGCCATGCTCGACGCGGTTGAACGGGAAGACCCGGATGTGACGATCATCTGCTCGCCCAATAACCCGACGGGCTGTGCCATGAGCGAACACGACGCGCGTCAGTTGCTCGCGCGCACGCGAGGACTCGTCATCATCGACGAAGCCTATTTCGAGTTCGCCGAGCAGACGCTCGCTCCGCTCGCGCGCGAATATCCCAACCTCGTGGTCTTTCGCACATTCTCGAAGGCGATGGCGATGGCAGCATGGCGGGTCGGCTACGCGCTGGCTGTGCCAGAGCTAGCGCGCGAGATCAGCAAGGCCGTGTTGCCGTATAACCTGAACGCTTTTTCGCAGGTCGCGGCAGAAGTGGCGCTCGAGATGTACGACGCGGAGCTTCGCCCGCTGGCCCAGCAGATCGTGCAGCAGCGCGCTCGTCTTTTCGAAGCGCTGCGCGGCATCAAAGGACTACGCCCCGTGCCATCGCGGGCGAACTTCCTCCTCGTCGAATCGGAGATCGAGCCGCGTCGCGTTTACAATGAGCTGTTACAGCGCGGCATACTCATTCGTGATGTGAGCAACTATCCGATGCTGGCGCGTTCTTTTCGCATCAGTGTTGGCACGCCCGAAGAGAACGAACGTCTGGTCGTTGCGTTGGGCGAGATCTTCGCGCAGGGCGAGAAGGAGATCGAAAGATGAACGAACAACGGCAACCTCGTTCCGCCACGGTCACGCGGCAGACGCGCGAAACGGATGTGCGTATCGCGCTCGTGCTCGACGGCACGGGGCGCGCGAAGGCCTCAACCGGCATCGGGTTCTTCGATCACATGCTTGAGCTTTTCGCGCGGCACGCCCTATTCGATCTCGAAGTCGAGTGTCGTGGCGACTTGCACGTTGATGACCACCATTCCGTGGAAGATGTCGGCATCGTGCTCGGTCAAGCTGTCGCCCAGGCGTTGGGCGACAAAAGAGGCATCGCGCGCTACGGCGAAGCGACCGTGCCAATGGATGAAGCGCTCTGCCGTGCTGTGGTTGATCTTTCGGGCCGAGCCTATTTCATCTATCGCGTGCGAGTGCGGCGCCAGACGATCGGAAACTTTTCGGTCGAGATGGGCGAACACTTTTGGCGTTCCTTTGCACACGAAGCGCGTTGCAATCTGCATATCGATCTGTTGCGCGGTCGCAACGCGCATCACGCTTTGGAAGCCTGCTTCAAAGCAGCGGCCCGAGCCCTTCGTCAGGCCGTCGAACTGGATCCGCGCGTGCAAGGCGTGCTGAGCACTAAAGGCGTGCTGTAGAAGCGCGTTTCTTCAATGAGGAAGGCGATGTCCATAGAGGTAGCGATCATCGATTACGGCGTCGGAAATTTGCGTTCGGTGGAAAAGGCTTTCCTCGCCGCCGGCTGTCGAGCGCAGACGAGCGCCGAGCTGGAAGTTTTGCGCGCGGCGGAAAAGTTGGTCCTGCCCGGCGTCGGGGCTTTCGGCGCGTGCATGCGGGCTTTGCGCGAACGCGGGTTCGATCATTTAGTGCGCGAGCGCGTCGCACGCGGCACGCCGCTTCTCGGCGTCTGCGTTGGCATGCAGTTGCTCTTCGAATCTTCCGAAGAGTTCGGGCCAGTCGAAGGTCTCTCATTGCTGCGTGGGCAGGTGCGGCGCTTCGATGGGACTTTGCGTGTTCCGCAGGTCGGATGGAACCAAGTCCACCAACGCCAGCGGCACCCGCTTTTTGCCGACATCGAAGACGGCGCGTTCTTCTATTTCGTCCATTCCTATTACTGCGACGCGACGGACGAAACTGATATCATTGGCGAGACGGAGTACGGCGCGCGCTACGCTTCGGTAGTCGCGCGTGGGAACATCTACGGCGTGCAGTTTCACCCGGAGAAGAGCCAACAAACGGGCTTGAAGCTGCTTCGCAACTTCGCGCGCATCGCAAGCGCCTGAAGGGGCGTTGGCGAGCGGGGCGCTCCCCGAAATCGAGCGTCTATCAAGCAAACGAAGAGCTGTGCCGCGGCATCTCAAGTGGCGATGCGAGGGCAGGCATAGAGGCTATGGTCAAACGGGTCTGGCACCTTCTTTTCGTGGCGGTGTTCGGCGCGGCGACGGCGTTTGCGCAACAGGATAGGCTGCGCAGCGTGGAGAAGCCGCCGAACATCGAAGCGATCATCCGCGCCTTTGCCGCCAAAGAGACGGAGTTCAGGCGGGCGCTCAACCAATACAGCTTCAAGCGCGATGCAGTGATCCAGACCATCGGCATGGGGGGACAGATCACGGGCGAATACCATCGCGTTTCGCAATTCGTCTTCGACGATCAGGGGAATCGCTATGAGAAGATCATCTTCTTCCCCGTCCCGACGTTGACGGAGATCAGCGTTACGCCCGAGGACTTGGAGGACCTCGGCGGGATTCAGCCTTTTGCGCTGGAAGCCTCCAAGATCGACAAGTACGACATCAGGTATGTGGGCAAAGAGAGGATCGACGAGATAGACACTTACGTTTTCGACGTCGCTCCCAAGGTCGTGCCCGATCCGAAGAAGTCCAAAGAACGCTTTTTCCAAGGGCGCATTTGGGTTGACGATCGCGATCTGCAGATCGTCAAGGCGCGCGGCAAAGGCGTGCCCGAAGGGAAGCAACGCTTCCCGCTCTTCGAAACTTACCGCGAGAACATCGACGGGCGCTACTGGTTCCCGACCTACACCTACGCCGATGATGAGCTGGTCTTCGATAGCGGGCAGACGGTGCACGTGCGCATGCGCGTGAAGTATTCCGACTTCGAGAGGTTCAGGAGCAAAGTCCGCATCATCGAAGAAGACGAACCGGCGCCGAAAGAGGAACCGAAACCGAAGACTCCGAAACCCTGATCGCTGAAAAGATGCGAGTCTTTCGGCGAGGAGAAGATCACGCTCGAAGCGGGGGCCGCCTTCTGAAAAGGGGCGGCCCTTCAATTTGAGAGGCGCGAATCGGCGGAGGCGCTCGTCAACGTCGAAACGATTCGGCGCTTCGCGCCCTTCAATTTGGGTTATGGAAATCGTCGAAGGCGATCGTCGGAAAGCAAGAAACGCGACGGGACGGCCCCGCAATTTTGAGCTGCGGCCGACCACATGAGCATCGCGTTGCTTTCGATACCGCGACAGCGCGCCCCCCTGCTGGGAATGGGTTTAAGCCAGCATGAGCGGCCTGCTGTTTCTGTTAGCGATCCAGTCGGCGCTGGACCTTGAGCCGCTCTGGCGACATACGGATTCCGCGCCGGTCCTGTCGGAGACTTGACCGCTGACGGGCACGGCGGATCGCTGCGCGTTGAGAGTCGCGGCGCTGACGCGGCTCGCCGTCGCCATCGATTCGGCGAGAAATTACCGCCTTTTCGGCTGAGCGGCGTTAGATTCTGCGGCGCGGCACGAGCGCAGTTCATTCGCCTCCGCCCCACCTCGTTCGTGCGCTATGAGGGATGCCGAACTGATCGAGCAAGCGATGGACCAAGTGATCGACCAAGTCTTCGATCGTTTGTGGGCGGTGGTAGAAAGCCGGACTTGCCGGAACGATGCGCGCCCCGGCGCGTGCGAGCTTCAACATGTTCTCCAAATGAATGGCGTTGTAAGGCGCTTCGCGCGGGACGAGGATCAGCGTGCGTCCCTCTTTGAGCGTCACGTCTGCTGCGCGATGAATTAGGTTGGTTCCAGCGCCAGAAGCGATGGCCCCGAGCGTTCCCATCGAACACGGGACGATGATCATACCTGCTTGCGGATGCGAGCCGGAAGATGGTGGTGCAGCCAGATTGTCCAATCGGTGAAGCTGAACGAGGCGCGAATCGGTCGGCAGGTCGAGCCACCGGTTGATCTTGCGTCCGTCGGCATCGCGCAAGTCAGTGCCGAGTTCGACGCGGATCACGGTGATCGCCGTGTTGGAAAGGATCAGGTTGATCTTTTCAACGACGCCGCTGGAGATCAGATGAAGCAGCGTGCGGTGTCCGTAGATTGCGCCCGACGCGCCTGTGATCGCGACCGTGAGTTCCATGCGTGAAGTTTCCGATGCGCGCCCGCTGCCTGTCAAAGGCAAGCGCACCTTCTTTCGCCCGTTCGACAAAGGCGCGCGCCGCGAGATCGGTGTTAAAATCCCTCGCAGCCATGAGGAGAGAAGAGATCGAAAAGATCCTCGAAAGACACCGACGCGGAGAATTGACGGCTGCCGAGGCCGCGCGGTTGATCGAAGAGTGGCAGTACGAGGATATCGGCCATGCGCGCGTGGATCACGCGCGCGCAGTGCGACAGGGATTCCCGGAAGTGGTGCTTGGCATCGGCAAAACGCGCCAGCAGATCGTCGAGATCGTCGAACGATTGGTCCGGCGTGCGCCTAACGTGCTCGTTACGCGCACCGATAGCGCGACCTTCGGAGAAGTGCGCAACGTTTGCACCGAAGCTGAGTGGCACGAAGCGGCGCGCATGATACGCATCTGGCGCGACCGCACGGATCGTGGGCAAGGGACGATCGCCGTCATCACGGCGGGCACGAGCGACATCCCGGTAGCCGAAGAGGCAGCGTTGACCGCGGAAGCGATGGGCAACCGCGTCGAACGGATCTGGGATGTGGGCGTTGCCGGGGTTCACCGTGTGTTGGCCGAACGCGAGAAGTTGCGCCGCGCGCGCGCCATCATCGTCGTGGCGGGCATGGAAGGCGCTTTGCCCTCAGTGGTCGGCGGGCTCGTGGGCGTGCCGGTGATCGCTGTGCCGACGAGCGTCGGGTACGGCGCATCGCTTGGCGGAGTCGCTGCGCTTCTCGGGATGCTTAATTCGTGCGCGTCCAACGTCACGGTGGTGAACATCGACAACGGCTTCGGCGCTGGATTTGTCGCCAGCCTCATCAACCGGCGATGGGACTCATGATCGGCGCATCTTTATTCGAAATAATCACGTGCTGCCCCGGCAATCGGCGATGAAGAGATCATGATCCGCGCAGAGCGCGCAATTTGCCGATCGCTTCCTCAAGCGGCACGGTGTGCGCCTGTTTGCTTCGGCGCTCGAAGATCTCGATGCTGCCCTCAGCGATCTTCTTGCCGACCGTGATGCGATAGGGAACGCCGATCAGATCGGCGTCCTTGAATTTCACGCCAGCGCGTTCATCGCGGTCGTCGAGCAGCACATCGAATCCAGCCCCTTGCAACTCTTCGTAGAGCTTTTCGCCCGCGCGGCGTAGCGGCTCCTCTTTGATGTTGGTGATCGTGACGATCACATCGAAAGGCGCGATCGCCTTGGGCCAGATGATGCCATCCGCATCATGGTGCAGTTCAATCGCCGCCGCCATCACGCGCTCGACGCCGATGCCGTAACTGCCCATGACGATGGGGACCTCTTTGCCTTCCGGGGTGAGCACGGTTGCGCCCATCGAGGCCGAGTACTTGGTGCCGAGTTTGAAGATGTGTCCCACCTCAAGCGCTTTGAAGACTTCGAGCGTGCCGCCATCGCAGCGTGGGCAGCCTTCGCCCGAATTGACGGTGCGCAGATCGGCCCACAGGTCAACCGGGATGTCGCGCTCGATGTCCACGCCGCGCAAGTGAAAATCGTCGCGGTTCGCTCCAGTGGTCATGTTGCGTCGTCCGCGCAAAGCCAGATCGGCGACGATGCGCAAGCTCTTGCCGCGTTCGCGCGCGATCTCTTTGGCGCGCACGCCGCCGAGGCTCCCAGCGCTTGCGCCCAAAAGTTCGCGTATCTCATCCGGATGAGCCGGACGGATTGCCGCACCGCCAAGCGCATCTGAGAGTTTCGTTTCGTGCAACTGGTGGTCGCCGCGCAACAGCGCGAGCACGGGACGCGGCTCGCCTTCGGCGCTCGCCACATAAACGAGCGTTTTGATCTGCCGGTCAGCAGGCGCGCCGCCGGGAAAGGTCGTCAGGTCCTCAATGGTTCGCACGCCGGGCGTTGGGAACTCCTCGGGCGCGGCTGGGCCGACGTCATCCTGCGCGGGCGCGATGCGCGAAGTCGCCTTTTCCAGATTGGCTGCATAGCCGCAGGACTCGCAGACGGCGATCATATCCTCGCCAGCATCGGTGCGGACCATGAACTCGCTCGATTCCGAACCGCCCATCGCACCCGACGACGCTTCGACGATGGTGTAGGTCAAACCGCAACGGTCGAAGATGCGACAATAGGCTTCGCGGTGCAGTTCGTAAGCGCGGTCCAGTCCTTGGCGATCCACGTCGAAAGAATAGGAGTCTTTCATGATGAACTGCCGGACGCGCAACAACCCGGACTTCGGACGCGGTTCATCGCGGAACTTGGTTTGAATCTGGTACCAGATTTGCGGCAGTTGACGGTAGGAGCGGAGTTCGTCGCGCGCGATCGCCGTGAAGACCTCTTCGTGCGTCATGCCGAGGCAAAGGTCGGCTCCCTTGCGATCGCGCAGGCGAAACATGTTGTCGCCCATCGCCGTCCAGCGGCCCGATTCTTCCCATATCTCGCGCGGATTAAGGGCCGGCAGCAGGAACTCTTGCCCGCCAATGCGATTCATTTCTTCGCGGATGATCGTCATGATCTTCTGCATGACGCGGTAGGCGAGCGGCAGATAAGAGTAGATGCCTGCGGCCAACTGGCGCACCATCCCGGCGCGCAGAAGGAGTTTGTGCGAGACGACCTCGGCCTCTGCCGGGTCTTCGCGCAGTGTCGGAACGAAGTAGTGTGACCAACGCATTTCGATCGCTCTCGTTCGTATTGGAAAATGACCGCTCATTTTCGCTCAAGATCAGGTGCGTTAGCAATCCGTCGCATGGTCTCGCATTGCTTCGCGTCAACGGCTGATGTACCATTTGAGCTTCAGCGGTCGGCGATTCTTTGCCATCAGGGGACCACCGATGAAGATCGCGCTGGCGAGCGATCATGCTGGTTTCAAGACGAAAGAGGAACTGAAGCCTTTGCTCGACGAACTCGGAATCGTCTACGAAGATGTCGGAACCCATTGCGCGGAGACGGTTGATTACCCGGATTTTGCGCATCGCGCAGCGCTGTTGGTCGCGCGCGGCGAGTGCGCGCAAGCGCTGCTAATTTGCGGTTCGGGAACGGGAATGGCGATTGCCGCCAACAAAGTGCCGGGCATCAGGGCAGCTGTCGCTTGGAACGAACAGACGGCGCGCTTAGCGCGCGCGCACAACGACGCCAACGTGCTGGCGATCGGCGCGCGCACCACCGCTTCGGATGAGATCGTGCGGATCGTGCGCGCATGGTTTGCCGCTCAATTCGAGGGTGGGCGCCACGCGCGACGCATCCAGAAGATTCACCAGCTCGAAGCCCTGCGGGCTGCTTCTTGAGTGAGAAACGCCGTTCAGACGGCCCGACTACTGGAGAAATGACCATGAACTGGAGAAACGCTCCTCTTGCCGAGGTTGATCCGCTCATCAGCCGGGCGATCGACGATGAAGTGCGACGACAGGCCGAAGGGCTGGAGTTGATCGCATCGGAGAACTTTGTCAGCGAAGCCGTGCTCGAGGCGATGGGGTCGGTCTTCACGAATAAATATGCCGAAGGCTACCCGGGGAAACGTTACTACGGTGGTTGCGAGTTCGTCGATGTGGTCGAGCAAGCAGCGATCGATCGCGCCAAGGCGCTTTTCGGGGCCGACCACGCCAACGTCCAACCACACAGCGGCGCGCAGGCGAATATGGCCGTCTATCTGGCGGCGCTTAACTACGGCGACACGGTGCTCGGAATGAACCTTTCACATGGCGGCCACTTGACGCACGGTCACCCATTAAACTTCTCGGGCATCAGCTACAAGATCGTCGAGTACGGCGTTTCGCGCGAAACCGAGCAGATCGATTACGACGAATTGCAGCGCCTTGCCGAAGAACACCGTCCGAAACTGATCATCTGCGGCGCTTCGGCCTACCCGCGCACCATAGATTTTGCGCGCATCGGCGAAATCGCGCGGGCGGTCGGCGCGCGCTTGCTGGCCGACATCGCACACATCGCTGGACTGGTCGCTGCCGGGCTGCACCCGTCGCCGGTCGCGCACGCGGATTACGTCACGACGACGACGCACAAAACGTTGCGCGGTCCGCGCGGCGGCTTGATTCTATGTCGCGCCGAGCACGCCAAAGAGATCGACAAAAAGCTCTTCCCCGGCGTGCAGGGCGGGCCGCTCGTGCACATTATCGCCGCCAAAGCGGTCGCTTTTGGCGAGGCATTGCGCGACGATTTCAAAGAGTACCAGCGACAGATCGTCCGCAACGCCAAAGCGTTGGCTGACGAGCTTCAAGCGTGCGGCTTCAGACTCGTCTCTGGCGGCACCGACAACCACTTGATCCTCGTCGATGTCTTCATGAATGGTCGCGGGATCACGGGCAAAGCGGCGGAAAAAGCGCTCGAAGCAGCCGGCATCACGGTCAACAAAAACACCATCCCATTCGACGCCAACTCGCCCTTTGTCGCCTCCGGCATCAGATTGGGCACGCCAGCCGTAACCACGCGCGGCATGGGTGAAGAAGAGATGCGCGCGGTGGCGCGCTTGATCGCTGAAGTTTTGCACGAGCCGGAATCGGAAGAAGTTCGGCGGCGCGTGCGCGAGAAGGTGCGCGAACTAACGGCACGCTTTCCGCTCTACCCGAGACGCCTGCGTCGGCAGCGCGCGCTTGAAGCGGAAGCGATGAGCATGGATTGAAGGCGAGGCACGTTTCGCGCCGCGAGCTTCCCAGCGGGTTTTGCATGGAAGAGATCTTTGGACCAGATGGGCTGATCGCGCAAGCGCACCCGGAGTACGAATATCGCCCCGGTCAAGTGGAGATGGCGCGGGCGGTGCTGCGCGCCTTTGAAGAAGGACGCCACTTGGTCGTCGAGGCCGGAACGGGGACGGGCAAAACGCTCGCTTATCTTGTGCCGGCTGTTGCAGCCGCGACGGGCCGTGGGATGCGCGTCGTCGTTTCGACTGGAACTAAGACCCTCCAAGACCAATTGATGGAGAAAGATATCCCCTTCTTGCAACGCGTGCTGCCGAAGAAGTTCAACGCCGCTTACATGAAGGGGCGCAGCAATTACCTTTGCCTGCATCGTTTCAAAAGGTCTGAGAACTCGCCTCTGCTCGAAGGTTTCGAAGAGTTGAGCTACTTCGACGTGATTCGCCGTTGGGCCAAAGGTTCGCCCACCGGCGATCGTGCCGAATTGAGCGACCTTCCGGAGAGCCTCTCTTTCTGGCGGCACATCGACGCCCGTTCCGAGATCTGTCTCGGTCAGAAATGCGCCGAGTTCGACGCTTGCTTCATCACGCGTATGCGCCAGCGAGCGCAGGATGCCGACATCATCGTCGTCAACCACCATCTCTTCTTCGCCGATCTGGCACTGCGCGGCGATGAATACGGTCGGGTTATCCCCGACTACGGCGCGGTCATCTTCGACGAAGCCCACTTGATCGAAGACGTGGCTGCCGAGTATTTCGGTCTGCAAGTGTCGAACTATCAGATCGCTGACCTGATCAACGATCTCGCGCTGCTGCCCATCACCGACGTCGAGTTGAACCGCGAGCTGAACAGGATCGCCACGCGCCTCGGCGCAATGAACGAGCGTTTTTGGATGGGATTTCAAGGAAGAGGCGAAGACGGACGTTTGCCCATCACCAGAGAAGATTTCGCGCGCGTGGGCCGAAGGGGCGAGACCGAACCGACTCCGCTTGGCGAAGCTTATCTTGCGCTCGACGGCGCGCTCGAGCGTTTGGAGACGACGCTCGATGCCATGGCGGAGCAACCGCCGGAAGTGGAGAATATGTTGCGGCGCGTGCGGCAGGTCCGTTTCGCCCTCTCGTGCATCATCCAGAGCGATGATCGTTCCTTTGTCTACTGGTTGGAACGGCGCGGCGGCGGCGCCTTCTTGCACGCTTCGCCGATCGACGTCTCTGGCCTATTAGCTGAAAAGCTCTTCGAGCGCGTTCAAACGGTGGTGCTGACGTCGGCGACGCTGACCAGCGCGGGAAGTTTCCAGTACCTACGTCAACGACTCGGACTCCCCGAGGAGGCCGATGAATTGGTCGCGCCATCAAATTTCGATTACCGAAAGCAAGCCGTGCTCT
Source organism: Pyrinomonas sp. (assembly GCF_040289685.1). Classification (NCBI taxonomy): domain Bacteria; kingdom Pseudomonadati; phylum Acidobacteriota; class Blastocatellia; order Blastocatellales; family Pyrinomonadaceae; genus Pyrinomonas; species Pyrinomonas sp. The sequence continues at coordinate 61,083 of NZ_PSLQ01000008.1, read as the reverse complement.
ACTTGCCAGCACAGATGCCCGATCCGCGCGCTCCCGATTGGACCGAACGCGCTGCCGAGCAGATCTGCCGTATTTTAGAGATCACGCAAGGATGCGCTTTCGTGCTCTCGACCAGCATCGCCGGAATGAATGCGCTCTACGAACGAGTCGCTGCGCGCGTCCCTTACCCCTGTTTGGTGCAAGGGAGCATGAGCCGGAGCAGATTGCTGGACCGGTTCAGACAGACGCCAAACGCCGTGCTCTTTGCGACGGCGAGCTTCTGGCAAGGAGTTGATGTCCGCGGGCGCCAGCTTTCCTGCGTCATCGTCGATAAGCTGCCTTTCGCTGTGCCGACCGATCCGGTGGTCGCTGCGCGTCAACGCGCCATCGACGAGGCGGGCGGATCGAGTTTCTACGACTACAGCGTGCCGCAAGCGGTGATCGCTCTGAAGCAAGGTTTGGGACGCCTAATTCGCAGCACGACCGATTACGGCGTATTGGCCGTGCTCGATCCGCGTTTGCGCACCAAGCCCTACGGGCGCGTCTTTTTGCGCAGCCTTCCGTCCATGCGCATGACTTCCGATCTCGATGAAGTCCGACGCGCATTTTGCTCCGCGAGCGAAGTGCTCGCATAACGGGCGCGCCCGCTTTGATTAAAATAGGGAATAGGCAGATGTTTCTTGAGGAGGGAGCGGGTAGTAGGTCGAGATCCGGAAACAAAGGGTGAACGGAGATGAACGGATATTTCGAAGTGATGATCGAGCGGAATTTTTCGAGCGCGCATCAATTGCGCGGTTACAAAGGCAAGTGCGAAAACCTGCACGGCCACAACTACAAGATCGAGATCTACGCGCGCGGGCGTGAACTGGACGAAATCGGTCTGCTCGTCGATTTCGGCGCGTTGAAGGAGGCGGCCGATGAGGTAGTGCAGTACTTGGACCACCGCAACATCAACGAGTTGCCCCCGTTCGATCGCCTCAACCCTTCGGCGGAGAACCTTGCGCGCTACATCCTGGAGCGCATCGCGGCGCGCATCAACGACGAGCGCGTGCAGGTTTACAAGGTGCGATGTTTCGAGACCCCAACCAGCGTTGCGACCTATCGGGTCGATTGGGATTGAGGGTCGGCGAAGCGGGGAAGTGGATCCGTGGAGAAGAGAGAATTGCGCAAAGCTGTTTTGATCCTTTCAACTCTCGCCTTGACGATTGTCGCCTGCGTATCGCAGCCGACGAAGAGCGAAGCCCCTACAGTTGTTGCACCAAAGCGCGCGGCATCGAATCTACCTGCCGTGCCGGAAGCGTTGATGCAGGCGGAATTGCGCGCACTTGACGGTGGCATGATCCGGCTGGCGGATTACGCCGGCAAAGTCATCGTCTTGGACTTGTGGGCCACGTGGTGTCCGCCGTGCCGTTACGAAATTCCGCATCTGGTCGCACTGGGCAACGAGTACCGCGCACAGGGCGTCGAGGTGATCGGCTTAACAGTTGATGAAAGAGATACCGAACAGAAGCTACGTGCCTTCGCGAGCCAATTCGGGATCAACTATAAGATCGGTTGGGCCGATGCTGATTTCGCTTACTCTCTCATGGGCGATTACAGCTCCATTCCGCAAACCTTCATCATCACGCGGGACGGGAGATTATTGAAGAAGTTCGTCGGGTTCGATCCGCAACGCGGCCCGCAAAAACTGCGCGATGCCATCGAGCAAGCTTTGCGCGAAGGCTGACGAACGGCGCCGGGATCGCGACCTTGGTCGCCGTTCGCGAAGCACCGCGCGAAGACGCCCGCCCGGGGCGAGGCGCGTTCTCCTTGACACTCCCACGGCGCGCAGCGCGTGGGATTCACGGTTCGTCGCCACTTGCCCGCGATACGCAGGTCTTACAGCGGCTCCCCAAGCGTTTTGCGTCTCGGTATGCCCTACCGCGACGGGGATATGTTTTATCCCTTCGGCCCGGATGTTCTCTCGCCGCGTTCAGGTCCCGGTCATGCACCGCCCCACACTCGCAGGTCCAGAGCCTCAGTATAGCGCGCTTGCCTCCCACCCTGTTATGTGCCCCTGCGGGGCACGTGGGGGAGTCCATCTATCCCACCCCTGAAGGGGATGGGTTTTATAGCTCCCCCACACCCCCTCTTTTCTATAAGCGCTTGCAAAGAAGAGGGCGAGCGCAATTGATTGACTCGACGTGGGCGCTTCTTTTATCCGCTTGCGACGGATGACCGCTTTCGTTGCTTCGTCGCCGTCGAGCGCCCACAGTGGATCAACTGGCGAGTTTAACTGAGAGGCCGCGCTTTTCCCCGTGCGCTTGCGACGAATGAGCGAAAATGTGAGTGCGCTTGGGATCGCATCTCTCCGGTGCGCTCACGACGGGCGCGGCCAGGGAAAGCGTCCGGTGAGGATCAGCCTTTCTGAAAGACGGCAAATGACCGGCGGCGCGTTCCGGTCGCCAGGCAGGTCTTGGAGCGCTCCTGACCCGAAAGCGGCTTCATGACTCTTCCCGATGGCGTTGTTCTTCCAGCGCGCGTTCAGCCTCTTCACGTAGTTTTCGCCCTTCGCGTTCGAGTTCGGCGTCTTGCAACCCCTGCGCGACGCTCTCTTTGGCGCGTCCTTCGAGGAGCTTCATTTCCGCTTCAACGCGCTCCTCGACCTGATCGATGGGTGCCTCTTCGCCTGTCTCTTCCTGCGTTTTCACCTTGCGTTTGTCGATCTCCATTTGCCTCATCTCCATAACTCGATGAATTGGGTCTCGGCCCGACTCGTCGCATTTGCGGTTCATGGTCGCATTGCTCGCTCCTTTCAGTCAACCGCAAGCAAAGCCGTAGCACAGCGGCGGTCCATGGTGGCTCTCCAGTGTGCGGCGACAGCTTGTGTTCGGCGCTGGGAGGGTGCTAAATTGAATTTGAAATGGGACGTTGGGTCGCCCAACTCGGTCTCGCTTGCGCGTTGCTCGCATGCCAAATGAGCAATGCCATCGCCGCGCTAGCTTTGTGCGGTGGCGCGACGACAGATTGTTGCGCCGTCGAGACCGAAAAGGCGGCTTGTCCGCTGACGATGCCGCACGCAGGGGAGAGAGCGCAAGAAGGCCAGCGGCCTCAAGCGACCGCTCCATTCGACCGAGATTCGGCTCCGCCGTGCTCCTTTTGCATCGGCTGTCCTGAGCGTTTGCCTGCGTCGCCGTTGATGCGCATCGGCTCAGAGCATCAGATCGCTTCGGCTGCGATCCCGTGTCGAACGCTCACGCTGCTGCCACACAGGCACGCGTCTGACCCTCCGCTCATCGTCCCAAACAGACACTCGCCTCGTTACATACTCCACCACAGCCTACTGATCTAAAACGCGAGCCAAAGCTGGTTCGCGATCCCGACAAAGTTTTCGCTCTACACGAGCCAAGGTGCATCCATCTTCAGGCCTGAAGAGCGCAGCAAGCCGGTGTAGGTGTGTAGCGCGCCTCTTCCGACCGTGGAAGCGCCTTGTGGCTCGATCTTGAGGGAAAGGAGTTGCCAGCATGAGGAAGCAAATAGCCGCTATTGCGCTGTTTGCGGCGCTCGCGCTCTCTTCGTTCGCGTTTGCGACGCGAAGCGAGACGACGTCGAATTCGTGCTGCACGGTAGGCAACGCCTGCTGCAGCACGGGCAGCGCTTGCTGTGTGAACGGACGTTAAAAGCCGATCCAACACGTCGAGGCTCCGGTTCGTCGAAGGCAGGACGGAGCCTCGACCTTCGTCTAACTTGGCGAGTGCGAGGGCGTCGTTAGAAGAAAGCGAGAGAAGAGAGCGCAAGGTGCGACCGATTCGATCCCCACGTCGCGTTGTTCGGCGCGTCGGAGGAAGGCAAAAGGGGGAGCGCAAGGGGCGGAGACTCGACGCCGAAGGCGCCAGCTTCTTGACGCTTCGTTCAGTGAATGGCTAGAATCCGCCAGCGACGTTGGGGAGGAAAGGGAATGAGGCCACGCACGCGGCGGCAGAAAGAGATTCTCGATTACATCATCGGGTTCATCGAAAGACACGGCTACGAGCCGACCTATGCGCAAATTGCGCGCCATTTCGGCGTCGCTTCCAAGGCGACCATCGCTAAGCACATCGATGCGCTCGAACGGCGTGGTCTCATCTCGCGCCGTCGGGAGAACGGGAGCTTCGTTCTGAAAGTGGTGACGGCCCCCGATGGCGCCGTGTACGAGATCCCTCTGCTCGGGCGCGTCGCGGCGGGCGCGCCACTCGACGCCATCGTCGAAGAGCAGACCATTGCTGTTCCGCGTTCGCTTCTAGGTCACGCGCGTCCCGAAACCGTCTATGCGTTGCGTGTTGTTGGCGATTCGATGATCGACGAACACATCTGTGACGGCGACATCGCAATCATTGAGAACCGCACGGAAGCGCACAACGGCGAGATCGTCGTCGCACTTATTCAAGGTGACCGCGCGACGCTCAAAAGGTTCTACCGACACGGCGAAGAGATCGAACTTCGTCCAGCTAACTCCCAACTCTCTCCTTTGCGCCTGCCCGCCTCGCAAGTCACCATTCAAGGCATCTTCCGTGGGCTTCTGCGTCCCGCCGCTTGAAGCTTCGAGCAAAGCGCCGCACAGAAGGGCAGGACCGCAACACTTAAAAGGTCGCGCGCTTCGCGTTGCAAGAAGTGCAACGCGCCGCTCTTGTCGCGCGCTTCAGCTCTTGGCATGAACTTTGCCCGCAGCCTTACAGCAAAGATGAGAAGCACTATTTGCGGACGGTTCGAAGGCAGTTGCAATCAAGGAGGAATAAACGTGGGTGGTTCAAGCAAAAGCATATCTATTCTGACTGAGAACGGCGTCGAGGACGTGGAGTTCCTCATCCCGTACAGCGCGCTGCGTGAGGCTGGGCGGAAGTGACCGTGCTCTCGAGTCTCAGCTGAACACGAAGTATGTGGGCAAGCATGACAAAGTCTCAATGGAGGCGGATGCCACCACGACCGATGCATTGCCCGAAGATTTCGAGGCGGTGGTGATCCCAGGGGGCATGGCGCCCGACCGCATGCGTACAAACACGAAGACAGTTAACTTCGTCCGTCACGCCTGCGAACAAGGGAAGTTGATCGCCGCGATCTGTCATGGGCCGCAAGTTTTGATCGAAGGCGATCGCAAACCGGCGGCGACGACGATTGGAACCTCTCGCTTAAATCGACCGATCCGGTGACGGTCGAACTGCTCGACGACATCGCCACCGAAACGGCGAAGCACGAACAGAGGATCGCGGATCTGTTGCACGCGCGAGCATCCAGTCCGCAACAGCGAAGGGCTCAACCCACAACGGACACTGCCACCGACGGCGCATGATCGAATGGACATGAATGGGCGAAAGCGTCATCATGACGCCGAGGGAATTTCGCTTTCCCTCAGTGCTCTGCATCTTGTGGTGACCAACAAAGGCCCACTTGCCGCGAGGACCAAAGGGTCATTCGGCGCGATTTCACGGTCTTCCTGAAAGCCCTCGCCTTTCGCTAAAGGGAGGAGGCGCTTTCCTCTTCCAAGAGCTCACCGCGGACTCAACACCGAAGGAACAGAAAGCCGCTGCGCTCGCGGCGCGTTCAAACGAAGGAGGCTCCCCTAAATCTTTCTTTGAATCTGGTGGTAACTGCGGCGCCCGAATCAGCTCTCCGTTTGCCTTTCCGATCCTTTCTGCCGGCGAAGTCGGAAACAAGGACGCTACGTGCGCTCAGCATTCTACGCGACGAGATGCGACAAGCGCCTGCGCGCTTTGGCGATCTGCCGAGACAGATCGTCGGCCATTTCGGCCAGCGCATCGCGTCCTTGCTTTGCTGCCTCTTCGACCTTCAGCTTGACACGATAGAGAGGGTCTTGTTTGAGTCGCTTGATCCCGAATTCGACGGTGATCAACTCCTCTTTGAGATCGAGCAGCATGGTTGCGGGATCGCGCGCTTCGTCCTGTCTGCGCGACGCGACGCAGTAGGATTGCAAGTTTTCGTCGTTGAGCAGCACGTTGAGGCTTTCGATGTCGCCTTCGCGATAGGCGCGACTCGCTTCAGCCATGATCGCGTGGCGGCGTTGGGCATCTTGCGGGTTCGCAGCATGGTCCGGATGGAACATCTTAGCGGCGGCCCAAAACAACCGACGAAGCGTCGGTCTCCGCTCGGCTGCCGGAGCTTCGCCCTTGGTCTCCTGCGTCTGTTCGGGTTCATCTTCATTCTCGCCCAGGAGTTTTCGCTCAGCCTCGCGAATGGCGCGCTCGACCTCGGCCAGCTCGGCCAGTTTGCTGCCGACCACGCGCGTATAAAGCGCGCGGAACTCCTGCATCGCTTCTTGCAGCGCCGCCAATTCGCTTCGTCTCTCAGCCAGAAGCTTTTCGAGCCGCACGATTTCGTCGGCGAGGTTCGGACCGCTTCGGCGCGCCACGAGCGCAGTCAATTCGGTGTTCAAGATCGTCTGCCCCATATTTCTTTAGTTCGCGGCGTGGAGCGGGAAGTTTAGCAAAATGAGGGGCGAAAAGTCTTCTCCCGACGTGCTGTCGAATTCAGCGCGCACGAACAATTGCCGCGCGCTGAGTTGACGAGGATGAACGGCCTTGCGACTTAAGCGACGTTGACTTTTATGCGGTGGTATCCCGACGCGCCGTCGGGAAAAGGATCGGCTCTTTCAGCCGTTTGTGGCGCGCCTTGGCCGTCAACAGCGCGCACGGAGAGGACGTATTCGCCGCTCTTTTCCGGCGTCCAAAGGTACCGCCAGATGGTCCACGTCGTCGGCGAAGCTTCAGGCAAAAGCTCCGCCTTGATCCATGTTCCGCCGGGCGCATTGTGACCGGCTCGTTCGATCAAGACTTCGACCAAACTGATGCCGCGATTGCCGCTGAAGGCGACTCCGCCGACTTCGTAGGTCTGTCCAGCTTGCAGTATCTCACCATCGCGCGGCACGGTGAATTTGGACATGGTTTTGACCACGGCCGTATCGGCCCAGCCGCGTTGTTGCCAGTAGCCGCGAAAATCTGTGGTGACCACTTCGATGTCGGTCAACCATTTGACGTTCTCCATGCCGAAGAGGCCGGGTACGAGCAGACGTACCGGAAAGCCATGATCGCGCGGGAGCGTCTCGCCGTTCATTTTGACGGCGAGCATGGTCTCGTCGCGTTGCGCCCATTGCACGGGGATGCTATCTGTGTAGCCGTCGGCGGCGCGCAGCGCCAAGTCACGGCTTCCGTCGCGCAACACAGCGCGTTCGAGAAGCAGTTTGAGCGGCACACCGGTCCAGCGCGCGTTGCTGATGAGATTGCCGCCGACTTCATTCGACACGCATTCGAGCGTCACATCGCGCTCGACCATCGGAAACGAAAGCAATTCATCGTATGTCAAAGAGAACGGACGTTCGACGTTGCCGCGGATCGAGAGCTTCCACTCGCGCGCGTCGATCACCGGGTTGAAAGCGTTCTTGGAGACTTGGTAGAACTCCTCGTTCGACGTGCGAAACGAGGGCAATCGCCCGCTGACGATCCCTACTGCGGCGACCAGCGAGCGGAACAGCCCGCGTAAGACGAGCGCTGTAAAACCAATGGTGATCGCTGCGACGCTGAGACCGAAGAGCGTTTGGCGACGGGCGATTGAATGGGCCACTTGGCTTCCGCCTTCTTCAGGCGCGGAGATGTCCGCCAGCAGGCTGAGCACCAAGCTGAAGGTCAAGTTGAAGAGCAATAGCGAGATGATGGTCGGACGCAGCGGGTAGCCGGAGAGGATTTGCGGTTGGATCCACAAGATGGCGCCGATAAATAGCGCGGTGAAAGTGATCGGCAGCAGCGAAAAGGCGAGACCACGCGCGATGGCGCTTTTGCCGGGGAGCACGTCGCGCGTGCGCGCAAAGAAAAGGCCGAGCGCGGCGGCAGCAGCGAAATAGACGAGAAAGGCAATGGCGACGCCGCCGATTTTGGCTCCCTTGCCGAATGTTTCGATGAGAAAGCGCGTGATGCGCGGCGGCGAAAACTCGATGCCGAGTTGCGCGCTCACTTCGGGAAGGAATGCGGCGTTGAATTGCGCGCGGAAAAAGTATGAGACGGCGAACGCGGCGGTCGCCGCGAGCACGGCTGCTGCCGCCGCTTGGAATCTCTCTTTCGGCTGGCGTTCCGCTTCGTTCATCTTCTTGCTGTCTTTCTGGCAACGGACGACGTTCGATCAGACAGTGGATGCCTCGTGGCAAAACCGACCTTTCACCGAGGGCGCGTCGAATTGCCGATCGGGCACGTTCGTTCAATCGAACGTCGCTCGCCGATCTGATAAGATAACATCATACGCCGCTCAATTTACGAAAGCGAGTCGCGCGATGGATTTACGCGGGATGAAATTGTTGGAAGTTTACGTTGATGGGCGATGCCGGCTTTGCCAACGCATGCGCGCTCTGGTCGAGCCGCGGGACCGCGCGCACGCCATCGAATGGCTCGACTACAATGAAGAGCATGCAGCGGCGCGCGCCGCACCCACAACGCGCGAGCAGTTAGATGCGCGAATACACGTCCGACGGCTTGCCGATGGCGTGTGGGCTACGGGTTATGATGCATGGCTGGAGATCCTGCGCCTTTTGCCGGGATGGCGTATGCTCGCGCCCGTGCTTTCAACTCGTCCCATGAGGGTCGTCGGGCACGCGCTTTATGAGTTCATCGCGCGAAATCGGCGGCGCTTCTTCGGCACGGTTGACTGCGACGATGCATGCTTCGTTCACGACGGCGACGTCCCAAGGAAGATGCGGATGAAAAAGGCAGAGAAGAAGTCCTCTTGACGACCGAAACTACGAACGCGCGCGGAGATTCGCTTCACGCTCGAACGCAGGCGCAGAGCGAGATGAGAATGGGTTCGCCCTTTTCGTCGGTCGTGTGCTTGCGGCCCCGCACGGAAAGAACGGGCACGAGAATGCTCTTGACGTCGGCCAGCTTTCTTTCGTACAAGAGCCTTTGCGGGAGTCCCGCTAGCGCCCCAATGGCGATTGCGACCAAGATGAGTTATGTCGTCAGCCGTTCGTAAAGCTTTCCTTTGTGGATGCGCAACGCACCGGAGTTCGAGGTGGAAGTCGCGTTTTTGCCTGTTGCGGTCATCAGCCGCCTAGTTCGCGATCATGAAGAACAGTTCCAATCGGTTGTATTGCGTTGTAGTCGAAGGTTCTTACTTTTCCGAAGCCGAAGCCAAGCGCGCCCTGCTCGATCCATTCATCGAGGATTGGGTCGAAGAGCGCGGCCATTTCCGTGCGCACAACTTGTCGGAGATCGAGGCGGCGCCGGGCGTAGCGCTCGGCGCGTTGGCCATCGAGATGATCGACGAAGGCGTCTTCGAGATCACCAGCGCCGATCCAGATCATCCGCTGACCGAGCATCGGGCGCGTTGTTTGGCCGAGACGATTCGCCGTCACAACATGTTCGATGCGGTCGAGATCGAACCGTGCGATGAGAACCGAGTGTGAGGTTCACCCGGATTTGCGCGCGACATAGATGTAAGCGCGTCGCGCTTTCAATTGCAACCCTGCGCGTCGCGGAGCCACTTCGATCCGGCGGCGTTCGCCTTCGGGCGCAGAGTCGAGCGGGCGACGCGGCGCGTAGGTGATGATGTACTGCGCTGTGATGTCTCGCGCCACCTCTTCGGCGCGCACAAACATCTCTTCGACCGAAGCGGGTGCGGGGGCGAGTCCGCCCGTCTCGGCAGCCAACGCGCGCAATCGTGCCGCTCCAGTTTGCATCGCCTTTTTGTATTCTTCGAGCCGTTTGCGCTGTTGGCGATTCAGATCGATGGTGATGCCGCCCGGCGTCCTGTAGATCGGCTGCGCTTGTGATGGGAGTTCGCGAATCACCTCTTCCGGCACCCGGCTTTGGCCGCGCGAACGGATGATCGCTTCTCGTTTTTCGATCTCTTTTCGTCCGATCTCGCTGTAATCCACGTAGTGCACGGTGGTGCCCGTTTGCACTAGCCTGCTTGCGAGCGTTTCGTCGAAGAGGCGGCCCGACGGAGTCTCCGCTCCATCAGTGAATAGCACTAGGTGACGGTTGAGGCTAGAACTCTTTGCGAGGTATTCGGCTGCGACCCGAATCGCTTCCGCGAGTCGAGAGCTCCGCCCCGAGAAGAGGCGTTGCGTGATGATTTGCGCGGCGGCCTTTTTGTCGGTGGTCCAGTCTTGCAGGATCTCCACGCGGTCGTTGGATTGCATGATGGCGACGCGATCATCCGCGCGTAGTTGCGCGAGCAAGCGAAGGGCTACAGCGCGCGTCGTCGCCGGATCTTTGGCTGAGTTCGGTCCAACGCTGGTATCAAACAGCAGAAGGACATCGGCGGGAATTCGCCGCAGACTGCGAATCCTTTGCGGCACGCCGTTTTCGAGCAGAAGCACGTCATCGGCTTCAAGCGTCGGGTCAGCTGCTCCGCGTTCGTTGCGCGCGACTACGGGGACGATCACCTCTTCGGTGATCACTTTCAGCGTCTCTTGATCTCGTCGCTCTTGTAATCGAGACGCGGGAGCTTGTGCTGCCAAGCGCGCCGCACTCGACAGCGAGATGAGAAACAACGCGCACTTGATTGCGAGTGCGACGCGCCAGCCCGCCATGCTGCGCTTTGTGCTCACATGCTCGCGGAACATCGCCGATCTTTTCATGAACAGCGCGAACACCCAGACGCGCGTTTTCGCTGCGATTTGGCGAACGACGGTCAACCCTTTCATCTTTCGCTTTGATGCATGCGCCGCATCAAGTTGGTTGCTCGACAAGCCTCTGAAAGACCTTCTCGAAAATGATCGTCATTGCTGTGATGAGCATCGGCGGCAATCCTCAATCGCGGATGATCTTCCCAGTTCGAACGCCGGAGTGGCATGCGAAGGGTGGGGGGGGGAGCCACTCTTGTCGCGCGGCTATTTGCCGTTCGCCTGAGGCACCCCTTATCGGTCTTGGTTCCACCCTCGTTTGCGCGTCTTGATTGGACGCGACATGTCGCTTGCAGAGAAGCTGGCGACGAGACGGTGCCGTCTTTGCGATACGCAGGCGCGTCTCGTATAAAATTTCGTTCGCTCAGGTCAAATCCCCTGCTGTTTATCAAACAGCGACGCGGCACGCCCTATGAACGAACGGTCCGCGTTGCGACGAGCGTTGCTGCAGGGGCGCTTTCGGGCGCTAGGATCAATTGCGCTGACGGAGGGGAGCTTATGGAAGAGAGGACGTTTTTGAACGGGCGTGTGCGAGTTCTCGTCGGTGACATCACTGAACAAATGGTTGATGCCATAGTCAACGCGGCCAATTCGTCTTTGATGGGCGGTGGCGGCGTCGATGGAGCAATTCACCGCAAAGGGGGGCCGCAGATACTGGAAGAATGCCGTGAAATACGCCGCACCCTTTATCCGCAAGGATTGCCGACGGGCGAAGCCGTGATGACCACCGGTGGCCGTTTGCCAGCGCGTTACGTCATCCACACCGTTGGCCCCATCTATGGGCAGCACGCGGGACGAGAAGCGGAACTCCTCGCGCGATGCTACGAAAATGCGCTCGCGCTCGCCGCTCAGCAGAAACTACGCCGCATCGCTTTCCCTTCGATCTCGACCGGAGCTTACGGTTACCCACGCGATCAGGCAGCGCGCGTCGCTTCCAAGGCGATTCGCGACTTCCTCGCCCGAGATGCAACCATTGAAGAAGTTAGATTGGTCTTCTTCTCGCCGGAAGACGCGCGTGTGTTCTTGGAGCATCAGACTTTTGAAAGCGGTTGAGCTGCAAAAAGACGTTGGCTCGAAGACTTGAGCGACGAACCGCAAGGCGCGCGAATGGCGAGGCTCGGCCCGGCGTAAACTCCCAGCGTCGTCTCTCTATCGATGTCGCCGTTTGATGGATATAGTCTTAACAGTTGCCTGCGCATCGCCGTCAAGGAAGAAAAGGATCACGAGGCTGCCGTCAAAGGATTTGTCTCCTTCGTTTTCGACCTCATCCCTGCCGGAGGCAAGCTCAAGGATCTTTTCGGCGAAGTGCTTGGGAAAGATGTTGGCGAATTCGTCGGCAAAATAATCGCCGAGAAGGGAGTTAATGCAGCGCGAGAGGATGTCGCGAAGTACGTCGCGAATCGCCTCACGGAGGAGACGGGGCTGTTCGGGTTGGGCAACGGAGCTAGGGTCAAGAATCGCAACGATGTGGATGAAATACTGCGCGGCGCGTTCGAGACCAACAAATTCAGTCAGCTCCAGATCGAGAGGTACAACAACGGCCTCGGGACGGCCTATGATGCTTTGGAAGGCAGCGGTTTATTGTGACCGCCTTTGTGAGTCATTAGGCAAGGGGGGTGAACGACTCGCACTCGTTCAACCCCCCCATTTTTAATTTTCGGTGCTGTGAGGTGGCGAAGTGACATTTTCAAAGAAGGTGATCGAGCATCTTGAAGCTCGCGCAATCGTCTTCGCCCAATCGCGTGACGCGAGCGAGTTGTCCTGATGGGCTGAGCGAGCGTTGAAGCATTATGGCGTCGAAATCTCCTGATCGCTCCTTGACTAATGACGGCGGACCAGTGTGCAATTATGCGGTTATGATTACGGAGGAGAAAGTCGAAAGGACAGAAGATAGAACGAGCGAGCGAAAACAACGGCCCTTGCCGATCACGTTGCAAGCGCTGGCCCGCTTGGCGTGGAACTATTGGTGGAGTTGGAGCGAAGACGCGGCCATCTTCCGCGATCTCGATCCAGATGCTTGGGAAGAGTGCGAGCACAATCCGCGCCGTTTGCTGAACGAAGTCTCCGATTTTCGTTTAATGCAGATGGCGACCGATCCCGGTTATGTCGCTCGCGTGCGCGCTCTGGCCGAAAAGTTCGATCGCTATATGGAGCGCCGAGGGGCGTGGTCGCCGCGACGCGCACGCGAGATCACAGCGGCACATCCGGTCGCTTATTTCTGCGCCGAGTATGGGTTGCATAATAGCCTGCCGATATATTCGGGCGGGCTGGGGATTCTCGCTGGCGACCATTTGAAATCGGCCAGCGATCTCGGTCTCCCGCTCGTTGCCGTCGGGCTTCTTTACCGTTACGGTTACTTCCGTCAACGGATCAGGCGCGACGGATGGCAAGAAGAACACTATGGTGAGTTGCAACCGGATCTTTTGCCAGTGTTCCCCGTGCTGGATGAGAACGGCGCGCCAGTGGCGGTCGAAGTCCTCATCCGCGGGCGCACGGTGCGCGCGCGCGCGTGGCGCGTGCAGGTTGGGCGCGTCGCTCTTCTGTTGCTCGATTCTAACCTGAAGGAGAACGATCCTACAGACCGCTGGATCACCGGACATCTATATGGCGGCGACCGCGAAACGCGCGTCGTGCAAGAGATGCTTCTCGGCATCGGCGGCATCCGTTTGCTTCGTCAATTGAAGATCGAACCGCGCGTCTATCATCTGAACGAGGGACATTCGGCTTTTCTGACCCTTGAGCTGGCGCGCGAATTCATCGTGCAGGGATCGAACTTTGCGGACGCCGTAGAGCGCGTGCGCCGCCTGTGCGTGTTTACGACGCACACGCCGATCGCCGCTGGCAACGACGAGTTCGATCCGGCGTTGATCGAACGGTGTTTCGGTGAGGTCTACTGGCGTGAGTTGGGGCTTACGCGCGAAGAGTTCATCGCGCTCGGTCGAGTCCATCCGACGCGCGACGACGAGCCTTTTGGTATGACGCCGCTTGCTATCAGGATGAGCCGCTCAACCAACGGCGTCAGTCGCAAGCACGGCGAAGTCTCGCGCGCTTTGTGGCGCGAGCTATGGCCGGACGTGCCGACCGAACGCATGCCGATCGCGCACGTGACCAACGGCGTTCACGCGCCGACGTGGGTCGCGCCCCTGATTCGGGCGATCTACGAGAAGCGCGTTGGAAAGAGCTGGACTGAAATCATGTTGGACCAGAAACGTTGGGCGCGTGCCATCGAGAAGATCGCGGACGAAGAGTTGTGGGAGGCGCACTCTCTGCTCAAGCAGCAGCTCGTCGCTTTCATTCGTCACCGGTCGCACTACGCTTGGTTGCAGCGCGGCGAAAGCCCTGAAAGGGTTGACGCCGCGCGCACTCTGCTCGATCCGGAAGCGCTCATCATCGGGTTTGCGCGGCGCGTCGCCGGTTACAAGCGGTGGAGCTTGCTGCTTACCGACCCGGAGCGTCTGTTGCGTTTGATCGACGATGCGGAGCGCCCCGTGCAGTTCGTCTTCGCCGGCAAAGCCCATCCGCAGGATATGGAGGCCAAACTCGTCCTGCAGCGCATCGCGCAGTGGCGTGCCGATCCGCGCATCATGCGCCGCGCCATCTTCTTGCAGGACTACGATCAAGAGATAGCCCGGCAACTCGTGCAAGGCGTGGACGTATGGTTGAACGTGCCGCGTCCGCCGCTTGAAGCCTCGGGCACGAGCGGACAGAAAGTCGCGATGAACGGTGGGTTGAACCTGTCCGTGCTAGACGGTTGGTGGATTGAGGGGTTTGACGGCACGAACGGCTGGGCCATCGGCGACCCGACGATCATGCACGCTTCCCTAGAAGATGATGCGCGGCATGCCGAAGCGCTCTACCGCTTGCTCGAAGACGAAGTGGTTCCGCTCTACTACGAGCGCGATGCCGACGGCATCCCGCGTCGTTGGGTGGCGATGATGAAGCGCGCCATTGCGACGCTCGCGCCGAAGTTCAATAGCGACCGCATGGTCCGCGACTATACGCGGGAGATCTACCTTGCGAAGCGAAATCGTCCTTGAAGCCGTAGCGAAGGGTTTGGGTTCACCCGCCGGTTCGTCGTACAATCGAGCCACAGCACGCGCTCGGTCAGCGCGGGAGAGGAGAGCGGAAGGATGAGTTTCAGATTGGCCAACGATGCGCGCCCGCAAGCGCGCACCTTGCTCATCGCCACTTTGCTGAGCGTCGCACTTTGGTTCATCCCATTTGCAGAAGTTTTGACCTATCCCTTCCGTTTGTTCGTCACTTTCGTTCACGAAGGCAGTCACGCGCTTGCCGCCGTGCTGACGGGCAATGGCGTTTACGGGTTGCGCATCGCGCCAAGTGGAAGCGGCGTGACGTTGACGACAGAGAGCGACCTCTTTTCGGGTTTCATCATTTCGAGCGCCGGTTACCTCGGCGCGATGCTCTACGGAGCGTTGTTGCTCTTTTGGATTCGGCGCGCCGTCGCCGCTCGTCGCGTGCTGATCATCTCCGCCGGATTGATACTGACGTTGACGCTCGCATATGGCTTCAGCAGCTTGTTCACCATTGTGGCCGGCATGGTGCTGTCCGGCGGATTGATCGCTGCGGCGATGTTTCTCGGTCCGCGCGCTGCGATGTTTTTGGTCAGCCTGCTCGCGGCCCAATGCGTTCTGAACGCGCTGCTCGATTTGAAGACGGTGCTTTCCCTCTCCGCCCCTTTTGCGCCGCGCGTGCCGACCGATGCGGCGAACATGGCGGAGGCGACCGGCATTCCGGCAGCCTTTTGGTCGGCCATCTGGATTGCGCTCGCGTTGCTGATCCTCTACTACGCGCTTCGTTCCTACACCGAAAGGAGGGCGCCAAGTCAGCCTGATCTGCCCTTTGAGGATGAGCCGAGACTTTGATGGGCTTTCGACGAGACCGACCACGCTGGGCCAGCTTCCGACAGGCGCGCGACTTATCATTCGGTGTCGGGCCGATTGGCGAGAGGCATGCGTGGCCGAGAAGGAGCCGAAGCTCGTGACGTTGGTCGTCAACGCGCCGTCGGGGCGCGCCTATCGCATCCGACGCGCCGTTGATCTGGCGCTTTCGTATGATGGCGAAGTGCCGGTTTTAGGCGAAGGCGAGTGGCGGGTCAATCTCGTGCGCGCCGATCTTCGCTGGTAAGCTTGGCACGCTTTCGGTCCGATGAGATCGGCGGCATCACGATCTGGGAAAGAGCAAACGGGGTGCCGCTCAACTTCACTTCAAGTCCGCCTATCCAGAGAGAATTTCAAAAGGCTTTGCGGTTGCGCGTTTGACGACGCGCTGCTCGTCCGAACCGCGTCTAGCAGGATTTTCAGGGAGAATGGATGGCGATGATCTTTGCTGTAGTCGATGACATGTTCTTCGCCGCTAAGATCCGCGGCACCGCCGAACAGCTAGGCATTCCTGTGAAGATCGTCAAAGGCAGCGAAAAGATCGCGGGCGACGAATGTGCGCCGCAGCTCATCATCGTTGATCTGCAGGCCGGGCGTTTCGATCCCTTCACCGTCGCCGCCAAAGTGAAGGCCGACGCACGATTGCGCGAGGCGAAATTGCTCGGTTTCTTCTCGCACGTCGAAGGGGAATTGGCGCGGCGAGCGCGCGCCAGCGGCTTCGATTTCGTCATGCCGCGTTCGGTTTTCGCCAAGCGTTTGCCGGATATCTTGCGCGGCGAACTCGATGCCGAGAAGACAAAAGACGCCTCAGGCTGAGGCGTCAATCCCGTTGCGTCCGTTGGCGATAGACGTAGGCGAGGAGTTCAGCCACGGCTCGGAAAAATTCGGGCGGGATGGTCCTTCCGATCTCGACGGCGCGGTAAAGAGCGCGCGCGAGCGCGGGGTTTTCGATCACCGGCACATCGTGTGCCCGCGCGATTTGGCGCATACGCTGTGCGATGTGGTCCAGTCCCTTGGCAGTGACTACGGGGGCTGCGTCTTTCATCTTGTCGTAACGCAGCGCGACGGCGTAGTGCGTTGGGTTGACGACAACGACATCGGCGCGTGGGACTTCGATGGTGATGCGCCTTTGCAAAAGCGCGCGCGCCGTTCGCCTTCGCTGCCCCTTGATTACGGGGTCGCCTTCCTGTTCGCGCAGTTCGTCTCTCAGCTCCTGCTTCGTCATGCGGAGCGACCGTTCGTGTTTGAACCAACCGTAGCCGTAATCGAGCGCGGCAAAGACGAGCATGGCGAGCGCCGCCCGCAAGGCGAAATCGAATCCGATCGCGCCAAGGGTCGCTAGCGTGTGCGATGCTGGTGCGCCGACCAAGTCGGCGGCGTGTGCGACCGTGTGAGCGAGCGTGCCGTAAGCGATGGCGACGACGGCGGCGAGCTTGAGGGCGCTTTTGAGCGTTTCAAAGGGAACATTGGCGAAGGCGCGGCGCAGGTTCGCCTTTGGACTGAAGCTTTCGGCGCGCGGTTTGAGCGCTGCTGGTGCAAAGCTCCAACCGCCCTGCACGACGTTGCCCGCGACGCCGCCGACCAAGCTGGCGAGCAATATCGGAGCCGTCAACGCGGCGATCTCGACCAACGCATCGGCCACCATTTTGTGAACATCGTTGATGGAGAAGTTCGAGTTTGCCGCCATTTCGGTCATGCGCGCCGCTTTAGCGATCAGCATCGCCGCGCGTTCGCCGAGATCGGAGCTGGTTGCGCGCAACGCGCCGAGCGCAACGAGAAAGGCGATGGCTGCAGCGAGTTCCGGGCGGCGTGCGATCTGGCCGCGTTTGCGTGCCTCCTCGCGTCTTTTCGGCGTCGCTCGTTCGGTGCGTTCTCCGGCCATCGTCTCTTTCGATCAACCCGCAACGAGATAGCGCTCGCTCAAAATGCGCCGGCCGCTCGCAATAGGTCGGCGCGAAGCGCGTAGAGGATGGTACGCACTGCTCCGGGCAGAAAGTAGAGCGTCGCGCCGATGATCCATAACCCGACGGCGATCTTGACGGGGAACCCGAGCAGGAAAATTTGCAGTTGTGGCGCGACGCGCCCGGCGACGGCGAGCGCAAACTCAGCCAACAAAAGGGCGATGATCACAGGAGCGGCCAGCGCCACGCCGATGTTGAACGCATCGGCAGAAAGGCGCACGAGCAACTGGACCAGAAGCGGCGTCATTTGGGGCAAAGATGGCGTGTGGAGGTCGAAGCTGCGCACCGTCGCCAGCAAGAACCAGTGATGGCCATCGGCTGCTAACAGCACCATTAATCCGATCATCTGCGCGAACGTTCCGAGCGCCGTGGTTCGTGCGTGCGTTGCTGGGTCGATCGTGCTGGCGAGCGAAAGGCCGAGTTGAAACGTGATCATCTCGGCAGCGACCGTCAACGCGCTCAGCACCAATCGCCCGACGAAGCCGAGAGCGCAACCGATCAGCGCCTCGCCGATCAGAATCAAGGTCAACCCGGTCAGCTCAGCTGGCGGCGTTGGGATACGCGGCGTCACCAACGGAGTCACGCAGAAGGCGAGCATCAACGCGAGAAGCGCGCGCACGCGCGGGGCGATCGCTCCATGCCCCCAAAAAGGGGCGAAGGTGACCAACCCGCCGACGCGCGCGAGAACCACGGCGAAGACGAGGAAGGGACGCAACGGAATGGTGATCGAATCGAGCACGCGACAAACGATCAGCGTATGTAGGGCGCAAAGTCGCTGAAGAGCGACTGCGTAAAAGTCACGAGCACGCGCAATGCCCAAGGGAAAGTGATGAGAAAGACGACGAAGATGACGGCCACGCGCGGCGCGAAACTGAAAGTTTGGTCCTGAATTGAGGTCAGCGTCTGAACCAAGCTGATGATGATACCAACGATGATGGCCGCCGCGAGCATGGGTGCCGTGATCCACATCAAGGTTTCCAGCGCACGTTGCATGAGCATCAAGATAACTGCATCGGACATCTTCTTCTCCGGAAGACTCGTAACTTTTCACATCACGCTCTTGACGAGCGAGCCGACGATCAAGTACCACCCATCGACCATGACGAAGAGCAGCACTTTAAGCGGCATGGAAATGATCACCGGCGGCAGTTGCATCATGCCCATTGAGAGGAGCACGGATGAAACGGCCATGTCGATGATCAAGAATGGGATGAAGAGGACGAACCCGATCTGAAAAGCGGTCTTCAATTCCGAGATCATGTAAGCTGGGACGAGCGCCGTCGTCGGCACGTCGTCCGGCGTGCGTGGACGCGGGTTGCCCGATAGCCTGATAAAGAGCGCGAGATCACGTTCGCGCGTGTGCTTGAGCATGTAAGCGCGCAGCGGCACGAGGGCGCGCGAGAGAGCTTCCGCATGCGTGATCTCACCGGAGATCATCGGCGCGAGAGCTTCCGTGTGGACGCGGGCGAAGACTGGTCCCATGACGAACATCGTCAGGAAGAGCGCTAGACCGAGCAGCACTTGATTGTTGGGCGCTTCGGTGGTTCCGAGAGCTTGACGCAAGAAGTGGAAGACGACGATGAGCCGCGTAAAGCAGGTCATCGAGATGAGAATGGCCGGAATGAAACTGAGCAGCGTGAGGATGATGATGATCTGAATGGGGAGCGCCGTGCCGTTTTGTGCCAGATCGAGCCGCACAGATGGTTCGGGCACCGCTCCAAGGGCGAATACTGGGAGAAAGAAGATCAGTGGCATGCTGCAGAGCGCAGGCGACAGGCGATTCCTCATACGTTTTCCCCCCTCCTTTATCTGGAAGCAGACCTGTTGTCGGCTCGAGCGGAGGGCGTGCGCTGCTCGTTTCGCTCGCTCGCCGCGCTTTCGTCAAGCGTTTGGGTTGACCGGCGTGGCGCTCGCTCGTTCCAGTTCCGCGGCGAAATCATCCGCATCAAGCAACTCGGCGACGGAAACTGGCGCGCGGGCTTCGTCTCCGTCGCTTTCCGTAAGGAGTGTGATGGCGTGAGGCGTCGAGCCGACAAGAAGCGTGCGCGATCCGAAGCGGACGAGCGCCAGCGTGCGTTCGCGCCCGAGCGGGACCGACGATAGAACGATCAGTTCGGGCAAGTCGTCCGATGTTCGCAGCGCTTTCGATCCGCCGAAGCGGCGAAACAGCGCCGTGCCGCCAATGATCAATCCGAGGACGATCGCTAGGGAGCCGATGGTGCGCGCAAAGAGATTGAACGTGCTTGGCACCTGTTCGGCCAACACTCCAGGTTGCGGTTCAAGAAAAAGAGACTCGTCAGAAGTCGGGTCGGCTTTTGCCGCTCTTTCTCGTTCGCCGTGCGCTGCGGTTACCGACGTTTCGCTCTTTTCAGTGGCGAGTGAGGTTGTGTCCGTTGAGTTCGCGGCAGACGAGGGCGCAGCCTTTTCGCTTCGTTCGATGGTGGGCGACGTGCCATCGGCGGAGACGCGCCCGTTCTCGGCGCGGACGGCAAAGAGCGCACCGCTTGCCAGAAGTAAGATGGCGAGCGAGGCGTGCAAGCGGCGATACATAGTGACGTTCATAATGGTGCGGGAAACGCGCTGGCGATTTATGGATCGTCGCTCAATTGCCATCATTTGTGCTCCGGGTTGTTGATTTCGTTGATGCGCACCCCGGTGCGATCTTCAATCATCAGTATCTCGCCGCGCGCGATGCAACGGTCGCCAGCCAACACATCGACGCCCTCGCCAGTGGAACGCGGCAGTTGAATGATGCTGCCCGCGTCCAAGTCGAGGATCTCGCGGACGGTCAGCTTGGTGCGGCCGAGTTCCATGACGAGCGGCACTTGTAGGTCGAGGAAGTCGCGCCACGCTTCGAGGTCGGCGCGATTAGCGGCTTGCAGCGCGTCGCTGTTCATGATGGTTGCTGCTCGATCAAAGTTGAACGATGAAATCGGTGATGTAGATGGCCTTGATCTCCGGCTCTTCGACGGCGGCGCGCGCCGCGCGCAGCAGCTCTTTACGTAGCGCGGCTTTGCCTTCCGGCGTCAGGATTTCGTCCGAGGTTTTAGTCGTCAGGACAGCGAGCATGGCGTTGCGCACGCGGGTAGTAAAGAGCGGGTTCGGTTTCTCCTTCTCGCTGACTTCGCCGCCTAGCCCGATGCTCACCGTCATGCGCAGGTAGCGCGCTTCGCCTTTGTCTGCGAGATTGACGATAAACGGTTGCAGCTCGATGACGTGACTGACCTCGGAATCGTCGGGGAGATTCAGATCGACGACGTTTTGGGCTTTCGACCGATTCTTCCCCTCGGGCTGCTCGACGGTCTCTTCTTGCTCGGCGGCGCGCGTGCGTCGGCTCTTTTCGGCCTTTTTAGCTGAACTGGCGTTGATGAAGTAGAAGTAACCGCCGCCGCCGCCGGCAACGAGTAGCAGCACGAGCGCGATGATCAGAAACAGTCTCTTTTTGCCTTTTTTCGGCACGGCGTCGGTTGTTTGCGGCGCGTCGCTCATACTGACCTCCAGTCGGCGAGGTATGCGAGCTTCATGCCAGAGCAAGAGGAGGCGAAGAGTTGCGTCGTGCGAAGGCATTTGCGCTCCGCCTTGTGGCCATCAGTGTGCGAGATGAAGCCATCGGCGCGCGCATTCGACGTAGGTTCGACGCTTGACGCGTCGGGAATCCGACACTTTCGGGCGCGCGCCGCGCTATGGACCGTCTTCTCTCTTGGTTGTTGGCTGCACGCGATCTTCCTTGAGAGTTTCAGCTTGCGACGGTTCGCCCGTCCGGTTGGCGTCGTCCCGAACACGCGGCTGCTCGCGCGATGTCGCTTCGCCGTTTGACGCTGGCACGTTGAACGAACGCTCCGCCTCGGCGGCTTCTTCTTCGCCAGCACCGTTGCCATACCTTTCTGCGGGCGGAGCGTGGAGTCGTAACACGGTGATGCTGATGCGCCGGTTGGCCGAGGCGTAAGGATCTTCGGGCACAAGCGGTTGCGTATCGGCATAACCGACGATGCGGCGGATCTGCGTCGGGCGCACGCAATTAGCCTCGAGTTCACGGCGTGCCGCATTGGCGCGGTCAGCGGAAAGCTCCCAGTTGGTGTAGGTCGAGCCGGTTGGGAACAGATGCCGATCCGTGTGCCCGCCGATGACGAGCGGATTGGGCAGTTGGCAGATGACGCGCGCGATCTCGGCGAGAATGGCACGGGCGTCCGGCGTCAACTGAGCGCTTCCTGAGGGAAAGGAGACGCGCTCGGCTTTGTCGAGGATCTGTATGCGCAGCCCCTCTTCGGTCAGCTCGATTTTGATCTGATCCTTGTACTTGGAGAATTCCGGGCGCGTTTCGAATTCCTTGCGCAACAGCGTTGCGGCGCTAAAGAGCGCTTGTTCTTCGTCTTTGGATTCGAGCGAGGTCGGCGCTTTGCTCACCTTCTTGGGACCTTTCAAGATGCCGCCGGTGAGCGCATCAAAGACGCCTGGCGAACGGAAATAGTTGGCGATCGCTTGCTTGAGTTTGATGTCGGCCTGCGATACGAGCCAGAGGACCAAAAAGAGCGCCATCATCGCCGTCACGAAATCGGCGTAGGCCACTTTCCATGCACCACCGTGATGGCCGTCGTGCCCTTTGACTTTCTTGATCCGCCGACGCGGCTTCTTTTCCGGTTCTTTTTTCAGCATCGGTCTCAACGCGGCTTGATCTCGCGCAATTGCGGTTCGAGTTCGGCGCTCGGCGGACGTACGAAGCTGTAGATGGTCTTGCGCGCAAATTCAACGGCCGTGATCGGTGCCGCGCCGTTGGCGAAGGCGACCAATCCGGCCTTGATGCAGGCGAAGTAACGCGCCTCTTCGTGCGCCAAATTGTTCAGGTTGTTGGCGATTGGCGCGACCACGCCATAGCAAAGGAGCAGCCCGAGAAACGTTCCGACGAGCGCCGCGGCGATGTGGTGGCCCAGTTCTTCCGGCGGCCCATCAAGATGTTGCATGGTGACGACGATGCCGAGGACGGCAGCGACGATGCCGAGCCCTGGCAGGGAATCGGCCGTGCGCATCAGAATGGCGGGCACGAGCGCGTTCTCTTCGTGATGGGTCTCGATCTCGACCTCCATGGCGATCTCCAGTTCTTCCGGTTGCGCTGCTCCGTTGACCAGCAGTTTCAGCGCATCGCAGAAGAAATCCACGGCATGGTGGTTGGCGAGAAAGGTCGGATATTTCGAAAAGATCGCCGACGTCGCAGGCGAATTGACATCCTCTTCGAGCGAGAGCATGCCGTTCTTCTTCGCGTTGATGTAAACTTCGTACTGCAAGCGCAACAGTTCGGCGAACGTCTCTTTCGTATAGGGCGATCCTTTGAGCGCTGCGGGTAGTTTCTTGCCCATCAACGCGAGCGTTTTCAACGGCGTGCTCGCCACAATCGAACCGATAGCCGCGCCGCCGATGACGAGGAACTCGGACGGTTGGAACAAGACCGCCAGCGGACCGTTGACCAACAGGTATCCGCCGACGACGCTTGCCAAAACGATGACGATGCCGATGATGATGAACATAGCGAAACCTACCCGTAGTTCCTTTTCGGCAACGGCGGCGCAAAACTTGAGCGATCAATGGGGCCGAGTCGCGTGCGAGAAAGAGCGTTTCTCGGCCCCTCACTGCAAGGGCGACCCACGCCAACGAGTCGCCGTCGGAACGGCGCCAAACGGCGCGCCACAGCCTCAGATCACTTGCATCAAGTCTTGCAGCGTCTGGTTGATGGTCGAGATGACGCGCGAATTGGCTTGGAAAGATCGCTGCGCGACGATCAACTCGGTGAACTCTGTGGCGATGTCAACGTTGCTCTGTTCGAGCGCGCTGCCGACAACTTCGCCGCGTCCGCCGGTCAACGCCGGACCGATGGAGGGTTGTCCGGAAGCGGGCGTTTCGCCGAAGAGGTTGTTGCCCAAGTGGCGCAGCCCATCTTGCGAATTGAACGACGCCAAAGCGAATTGGGCGAGCGCGCGCGTCTGCCCGTTGCTGAAGATGCCGTAGAGCGTGCCGGTGCTGTCGGTCGAAATCGAGATGCCGTTGAGCGAGCCGGCGGCGAAACCGTTTTGATCAGTTGCGCTCACCGCCGACGGGCCGGAGTAGTTCGTGAAGTTCGAGGGACCTTGCGATCCGTCGGGATTGGTGCGGTAAAGCTCAAGGTCGATTTGCGGCAGCGCTGCGCCATCGAGCGTCGATTGATCAGGCAGAATGGCGAGCGAATTGGCTGGAGCCTGTAGCAAGCCGTTGGCGTCGAAAGTGAAGGTCGCTTGATTAGTCGGCGCGCCGCCGTCGGCGCTCAACTGCGCCGCGGTTCCGTCGAGCGTGGCCGTTACGTTGTACTGCCCGTTGCCTTGTTTGGTGAAGGTTAGATCGAGCACGTGTGCGACGCCGCGAGAGTCGAAGACCTGAATAGGAGCATGAAAGACGGCGCCAACCGGCGCGCTGCTGTCGAGGTTGGCGCGCAAGGTGGCGCGCGTCGTCATCGCGGGCGGAATGACCTCGCCGAGCGGAACCTTGATGGGGGCGACCGGCGTCCCCGGCTGGATCTTGCCATCGACGGCCATGTAGCCGAGCACTTTATGCCCGCCGGGCGTGACGAGATACCCCTCGCGGTTGAGGGCGAAATCGCCGGCGCGCGTGAAGGCGCGAAATCCGGCCCCATCTTCAACGACGAAAAAGCCGTTGCCCTGAATGGCTGCGTTGGTCGCCGACGCCGATTCGTTTATGTTGCCTTGCGCGAAATTGGTGCGCGTCGCCGCGGTGCGCACACCGTTGCCGAACTGAATGACGCCGCCTGCCCCATTGATGCGTGTTCCCGAAGCGCTGGCGAAGACGTCGGCGAAGCTGACCGAACTGCTCTTGAAAGCGATGGTGTTGGCGTTGGCGATGTTGTTTCCGGTGGTTGAAAGCGCGTCGGAACTGGCGCGCAGTCCCGAAAGCGCGGTCGAGAACGAGAACGGCATAACTTCCTCCTACTGTTTTGTCGAGTCTTTGGATGTCGAACCCGTGGATGCTGGCTTGAGCTGCGCGATCAACTCTTCGAGTCGCCGATTGATGTTGATCAATTGGTCCAGAGAGTTGAATTGCGCCAGTTGCGAGACGAATTGCACACCGTCTTGAGGTGCGAGCGGGTCTTGGTTTTTGAGTTGCGCGACGAGAAGCTTTAAAAACACGTCGCGGTCGGCCGCTTTGACGCCTTGCACGGGTTGCGTCGGCGCCGCAGTGCCGAAAGGTTGAAGGCTGCCGATCATGTTGCTCATGCGAGCTTTCTCCTTGCTTCAAGCCCGTAGGCTGATGAGTTTGTCGGGAGTTGAAGGGATTGCGACTTCGTCCGCCAGCGCGCCTGCTGGCGGGACATCGGACGCCGCGACGAGCGATGAACGTCGTCCGTCATCGTGTCGGCGCTCCTGTGGGTTAGATTGCGCGAACGTCGAACTCGGCGAAGCATCGGTTACGACGTCAATGCGGTCGGTCACGAGTCCGGCGCGTTCGAGCGCTTGCCGTAGCTCGTCAAGGCCGGATGCGAGCGCCTGCCGTGCGCTTTCTGTCTCGACGGCGAGCGTTGCGCTGATGCGCCCTTCGGAATCGCGTCGGAGCCGCGCGCGGACGGTGCCAAGCTCCGCTGGATGAAGCTGTATGTCAAGGGCGCGCGTGCGAACGGTTTGGCGCGCTGCCGCGATCAGGGGTGTTTGAACTTGACGCAGAGGCGCGTTCTCCACGGACACGTCGCGCGTTTCGTCGCGCGACGCTTTGGCAGCTCGATTCTCAGTTGGCCCAAGGCGCTTCGACTCGTTCGGCCCCATGCACAACGCTTCATCCTTCCGACGAGAGTCTTCCCATTCGTTCGACAACAGCGCTCGAACTCGCGAGATGGTGACCGGTGCGCGCGC
The DNA here is from genome assembly GCF_040289685.1 of Pyrinomonas sp. Lineage (NCBI taxonomy): Bacteria > Pseudomonadati > Acidobacteriota > Blastocatellia > Blastocatellales > Pyrinomonadaceae > Pyrinomonas > Pyrinomonas sp. The sequence continues at coordinate 35,720 of NZ_PSLQ01000008.1, read as the reverse complement.
CTCCGTTTCGCCGCTCGATAGCTGCGCAAGCAAGTCCACTTCAGTTCGATCCACCGTCGCGCGCGTGCTGTCGCTCATCTCCGGCTGCTCGCTTGCTGCGTCGGCGACGGAGCCGGTCTTTAACTGGTCGTTCAGGGCAGCCGGAGCAAATTCCGGCTTTGTGTGGTGTTGGACGCTCTGATCGCCGAAACTCAGCGTTCTGCTATTGATTGCAGATGAAAGGTGTCCAGTCGTTTTGGCGGCAAGATCTTTCAGCATCGAAGAAGCATCTTCAACCCGCGTCTCTTTCAGCGCTGAAGCTGCTTCGGTGGCTGTCGCGCGATCATCCGTGCCGTCTCCCGTTTTGCGCTCGCTGGACCGGTCTATCTTCAAATCGAATCCGCCGCGAGCCAATCCTTCTTGCGGCATGCGCGCCGGAAAGATGGCTGGGGATGGACCTTCGGTGAGGAGGTGACGGGCAAAGTGCGCTGTCTCCGCTGCGTCCTTTGGGGCAATCGATCCAATCACCGCCGAACTCTCCACATCAGAGGCGCTGGAACGATTCGCGTCGAAATTCGTTGGAACCGCGTCCTGCTGCGTTGTGCCGCTTAGAACCGTCGTTGGCGCGCGCATGTCGAGCATCGCGCCGTCGCTGTTTGCCAGAGGGCGCAAGCTCTCGATCGGCCTTCGCATGACCGGGCAATCTTCCGGCGGTTCAGCTTTGGATGGCGACGGAGAGAAGGGAAGCAGCGCGATAGCGACCGCCGTCGGCGCAGCAGCATCGGACGCGACCGCATCCGATTCCCCGCTGCATGCTATCTCGGATTCCGCTCCCGTCACCTCCCCTCGCAGAGAGCTGAACAGCGCCGTCCAGAGCGCGCTCGTTGCCTGTGCGTCGGTCGCACGGCGCTCGTCGGTCGAGATGGGCAACAAGGGATTGTTTTCGATCATCATTGGGTCATCCGTCGCGCGATCTTAAGCATCGCGATCTCATCCAGCAGTTTCTGTTCGAGACGCAAAGTCTCAAGAACGTGTTGCGCGTACTGCCGCTCGCGCAGCTTTTCGGTCGTCTCTGCGTCGCGTGCCGCTTCGATCATCTTCTGGCGCAAACAATCGCGTTCGCGTTCAAGCTGTGCCAGATGCCGACGCGCGTCGCTCTCCTGCCGTTCGAGAAGCGCGATGTAATCGGCGCGCAGCGCGATCTCTTGCGGATCTGGCGCGTTGGTCATGCGCATCAACTCCGCGTAGGCACGCATCGCTGCTGCGCGCTTGCGTTCCATTTCGGCGAGGCGAGTGGCGGCCTCTTTCACCTCGCCTTCTTTATCGGCAAGCGCGCGCTCGGCCTGTTCGCGCTGAGTCAGGCGCAGGTCGTGAACTGATTGCAACGAGAAACGGAACTTCTTCATCTTCGCATTTCACCTTCGACCGGTGTCGCTACAAGCGATCTTGCAACGACGCGCTGCGTGCCTCGCCCGCCAATTCGAGCAATCTGGTTACCGCGGCGTCGAAATCGACCGCTTCATCGCGGTCTTGTCGCAAGTAGGCGACGATCGCATCGTGACTGGCAATGGCCTCGTCGATGCGCGAGTTGCTCCCGCGTTGATACGCTCCGATGTTGATCAAATCTTCGGCCCGTTCGTAAGCGGCGAGCAGCTCGCGCACGCGCCCCGCAGCGGCACGATGTTCAGCCGTGGTGATCTCCGTGAAGAGACGCGACGCGCTGTGAAGAACATCGATGCACGGGTAATGGTTGCGCGCTGCGAGGGCGCGTGAGAGGATGATGTGCCCATCGAGGATCGAGCGCACGGCATCAGCGATGGGTTCGTTCATGTCGTCTCCTTCGACGAGCACCGTGTAGAAGGCTGTGATCGAGCCGCCAGCGGCGAAGTTGCCCGCGCGCTCGAGCAATCGCGGCAAGAGGGCGAAGACCGATGGCGTGTAGCCGCGCGACGATGGCGGTTCACCGGCGGCCAAGCCGATTTCGCGTTGCGCCATCGCAAAGCGTGTCACCGAATCCATGATGAGAAGGACATTGGCCCCTTGATCCTTGAAGTATTCGGCGATGGCCGTCGCGGTGAGCGCTGCGCGAATGCGCACGAGCGGCGAATCATCCGATGTCGAAACGACCACCACCGAACGGCGCATGCCGGCGTCGCCGAGTTCGCGCTCGATGAAGGCGCGCACTTCGCGTCCGCGCTCGCCGATCAGCGCGATGACGTTTAAATCGGCTGCTGTGCGTTTGGCCATCATACCGAGCAGCGTCGATTTGCCGACGCCTGAGCCGCCGAAGATCCCAACGCGCTGGCCCATGCCGACGGTCAGCAACCCATCAATGGCACGCACGCCCGTGCTGAGCGGTTGCGTGATGTGATCGCGCGCAAGCGGATTGACCGGATCGGGACGCAGCGAATAGGTCTCGGTACAAACGATTGGACCTGCATCATCGAGCGGTCTTCCTAAAGCGTCTATGACGCGCCCGAGAAGTTCCATGCCGACGCCAACACGACCGCACGCGCCGGTCGCCACCACGCGATCACCAGCGCGCAAACTCGGCATCACGCCGAGCGGCATCGTAAGAACGTGAGAATCGCGAAAGCCAACGACTTCGAGCGGTAGCTGTTCGCCATCGGGTCTTTCCAACCGACAGAGTTCGCCAACTGACGCTGCCGGCCCACGCGATTCGATGACCATGCCGATGGCGCGCTCGACCGTGCCAACGGAGACGAGCGTGTCGGTTTGCGCCAGCCGTTCGAAGTAGCGGGCCAAGGGCGATCGCTCGGTTCTTTCGAGTGTTTTCATCGTGGTCGGAGTCAAGCCTCGCCTTCTCAGTTTTCGAAGAAACCGCGCGCGATTTCGGCGAATTGTCGCTCGATGCGCGCATCGAGGTCGCCCATTTCGGTGCGCACATAGCATCCGCCGCGCTCAACGGCTGGGTCTTCCACCAGCTCGATGGCCCCGTTACGGGTCAAAGGCTCGCGCTTCCCGATCAGGTAATGGTAATCATCTGGGTGCAAGTGCAGCTTGACCAGCGCTTGATCCGGAAGTCGGCTCAGGGCAACGCGCGCGATGGCGAGGACGACTTCTGGATCAACCGTGACTTCGCGCCGGACGATCTTGCGCGCGATCTCGATGGCGAGACGTACGAGTTCGCGCTCGGTCCTTTCCATCATCGTCCGGCGCAGAGCGTGCAGTTCTTCGATGGTGGCGGCAAGACGCGCGCGCAAAGGCGCGATCTCATCGGCGATTTGCGCTTCGGCGCGCGCGCGCCCTTCGGCAAAACCGAGTTCGCGCGCCTCGCGCATAATCTGCTCAGCGCGCTGCTGCGCTTCGGCGATGATCTGTTCGGCGAGGACGTGCGCTCGATCTAGATCCTTCGTCTGTTCTTCAACGGCGGCGTAAATCGCGTCGTCGGCTTCTGCCGTGGGCGTCGCATCGTTTGCGATCTGAGCGTGACGAACGAGCATTTGCTCCACTTCGGGGAAGGAGAGCGGCGAAAAGCATGCGACGGCGCCCTTGATCAGCTTAGCTGACATACTCTTCTTCTGCTCCTCCCGAAAGACTAATGATCCCCTGCTCGTCTAGGTCGCGCATGATCTCGACGATCTCGCGTTGGGCGGCGGAGACGTCTTTGACGCGAACTTGACCCATGTAGTCCATCTCCTCTTTCAACATCTCGGCGGCGCGCGTTGACATGTTCGAGAAGAAACGGTTCTGCAATTCGGGCGTCGTGCCTTTGAGCGACATGGCCAGCACGCGCTTGTCGACGCGCTGCAAGATCTCGCGTATGCCGACATCATCGATCAGCAACAAGTCCTCGAACGTGACCATGCGGTTGCGTATTTCGAGTGCCAGTTCCGCGTTCGTCTTCTCCAGTTCTTCGAGGATCTTGCGCGATGTTTCGCGCTCCAGCCGGTTGCAGATCTCGGCCACCGGTCGGATTCCGCCAACGGCTTGTCGGCTATAGTTACCGATGCTGCGCAACTTTTGGTCCAGCACCACGGAGACGCGCCGGATCACATCTTGCGAGATGGGTTGCAGGTTGGCCATGCGCAGGAGTATGTCGGCGCGTTGCGTCTCAGGCAGATACTGCAACGTATCGGCGGCGGTAGCTGCATCCAAGTGCGCGAGCACAAGCGCGATGGTCTGCGGGTGTTCGTTCTGAAAAAGCTTGGAGAGTTGTTGTGGATCGACCTTTTGCAGGGCTTCGAATCCGATGGTCGATTCGAGCGAGCGCGTGATGCGATCGATCAAACGGCGCGCGACTTCCGGCCCGTATGCTTTGACGAGCAGACGTTTGGCGTATTCGACGCCGCCCGAGATGACGTATGAACGCGCCGTGAGGATCTGCTGGAACTCCTCGGCGATCTCATTGGCTAATTCCGATGGGACGTTGTTGAGCGCGGCGAGTTCTTTCGAGATCGCTTGTACCTCTTCTTCGTCGAGATACTTGAAGATTTCGCTCGCCGCTTCGTCGCCGAGCGCGACGCAAAGAATGGCCGCTTTGCGCGCGCCCGACATGGCCTCGATGTTCTGTAGTGCGACGCGTCCATCGGAACTGCGCCGCGTTTGTATCGCGTTAGTTGTGGTCATCTGCGTTGAGCCTTATTGGCATCGGCGCGACTGTCTCTTGAAGCCAGCCGCGAATGGTCATCGCGACGAGTTCTGGATCTTTGTGGACTTGTTCGATGAGCTGACGTTTGATCTCGGCAGCGCGAACGGCTTCGATCGGCGGCTCTTCCAGCGCCTCTTCGCGTCGCCCTTCGGCGGCCATTTCTGCCTCCAATTCGGCAACGGTGCGCGGCGTCGTAAGCTCCGCCACATTCGCCCCGTCAGTCGGCGACGTGGCGCTTTCTCCGCCGAGCGTCGCTCCGGCAGGAAGAAGCTGCGGTTCGGGCGCGACCGTCGCGCCATTTTGCAGCGTGCGACGGGCTGGACGGATGACGAAGAGGATGACGAGCAATGCGACCAAGACGAGCGCGCCATACTTAATCCCTGTGCGCACGAGATCGCGATAGCGTTCAAGCCATGTCGGCGGGGTGGTCTCTGCGCTCGGTTGATCGAAAGGGATCGTTTGCACGACGACTTGATCGCCGCGTCCGGAATCGATGCCGACGGCGGCGGCGACCAGTTCTTGAATCTTCTTCAATTCTTCATCTGTGCGTGCGACGGCGACGCCGTTGACGTTTTTGTAATCGACTAGCACGGAGACCGAAAGGCGCGAGATGCGTCCGCCTCCGCCCGTCGTCTTGCGCACCAGACGATCAATCTCATAGTTAGTGGCCGTCATGCTGCGCTGTTCGCCGATGGTGGTTTGGGGGCTGTTTGCTGCTGGCGTCGGTTGTGCGCTTGGATCGTTGGCACGCGCGCCGACGATGCTGCCCGATTGCGGACCGCTCGTGTTGCGCACCTCCTGCGAGGTTTGCTGTGAGCGGATAACGGCCGATTTCGGATCGTACTTCTCTTCGGTCTGTTCGACTTGGCTGAAGTCAACGTCCGCCGCGACATCGGCGCGCACGCGCCCCGTTCCAGCAACAGGTTCGATCAACGAGACGATGCGCGCAGCCATCTCCGCTTCAAGCCTGCGGCGCGCTTCCAAGTGGGAATTGAAGGCTCCCGCGTCGTTCAGTCCGGCGCGCGCTGGAGCTGAAAGGATGCGTCCGCGCGTATCCATCACGGAGACATCTTGTGGATCGAGTCCTTCGACGGCGCTCGAGACCAAGGCGACAATGGCTTCTGTGCGTTCGCGCGACAGTTCTCGCCCTTGACGCACGCGGAGCATGACCGAAGCTTTGGCTCGTTCGGCCTTTTCCGTAAAGAGCGATTCGCGCGGACGCGTGATGTGAACGCGTGCCGATTCAACCTCCTCCATGCCTTCGAGCGTGCGCGCTAATTCGCCTTCAAGCGCCCGTTGGTAATTGACCTGTTGCGTGAAGTCGGTGGCGCCGAAGTTGTTTCGGTCGAACAGATCGAAACCAACGTGACCGCCCGAAAGCAGACCCGCGGCGGCAATCTGCAGGCGCAGTTCCGACAAGCGCTCGGCTGGAACGCTGATCGTCGTGCCGCCGTTGGAGACTTGATACGGGACGTTTGACTGTTTGAGCTTCTCGATGATGGCTTGCGCATCTGCTGGACGCAGGTCTGAGAAGAGGACCGCGTATTCGGGGCGCGTGGCATAGAAGACGAGCGCGCCGATCAGCGCTAAAGTGGCGACGGCGGCCACAACCACGCCCATGCGTTGGCGTCGGTCGAGCCGTTGCCACATTTCGCTCAGTTGTTTGAAGAGGGTCGGCATCGCTGAAGAGCGGTCTTTCCGCAAAGGCCGGAAGAAGGTTCCAGCGCGCGTTCAGCTCAAACTTGCATGCGCATGATCTCTTCGTATGCGCCGATCAGTTTGTTGCGCACCTGAAGCGCGAACTGGAAGTTCAAATCTGCCGCTTGCAAGGCGATGATCGTCTGATGAAGATCGGGAGAATCGCCCGCGATTGCGCGCGCCACTTCGATCTCAGCCCCTTTCTGCGAGCGGTTCAGAGCTTCAATGGTCGCGCGCACCATGTCGCCGAATGAGACAGGGCTTTCTGCGCGTCGGAGTGGATTCCCCGCTGCGACGCTCGTCGTTGGCAGGGCAACGCCTTCAAGGTTCATCTTGGCCTCACCTCGGGACGGGTAGAGTTTGGGGTCAAGTTATGCCTCGCCGAGCTTGAGACTGGCACGGACCAGTTCTTTAGCCGCGTTGAAGGCGGTCGCGTTGGCTTCGAACGCGCGCGCCGCCGAAAGCATGTTGATCGTCTCTTCGAGCGGATCGACGTCCGGAAGCGTGACGTACCCGTTTGGATCGGCATCCGGGTGGTCCGGCTGATAACGACGGACGCCAGCTTGCGGTTCCGTGATCACGCTTCTGGCCTGTACGCCGGCGATTGTCAACCGCTCGGTCGTCTGGCTCAACGTCATGCTGAAAGAGGGCGTCTCTTCAAGCGGAATGGCTTCAAAGACCACGTCGCGGCGGCGATACGGACCGCCTTCTGCCGTGCGCGTGGTGTTGGCGTTAGCTAGATTGGCTGCGGCGGCTTCCAGACGCAACCGTTCGGCGGTCATCCCTTGAGCCGAAACGCGAAAGATAGTGAGAAGCGACATAGGCTTTCGTGAAGAATCGATTGAAGTCCGTCTTGGCTGATCAACGTCCTTCGCGAATCGCTGTTCGCAGCAGACGCAACCGGGCCTGCAGAAGCTGCACTCCGGTCAAAAACTGCGTGCCGGCTTCGGCCAAGGTCGCCATCTCGCGCGCCAGATCGACGTTGTTGCCGTCGAGCCGAAGCGGCGCTTGCCCTTGCAGGCGCACGCGCGGCTGTGCCGCTGCGATAGGCTCTCGCGCCGCCCGTGGCGCGAGCGCGTCCTGCGCGGCTCGGCGCAAGAAAGCGGCGAAATCCAGTTCTTTGGCCGTGTAGCCGGGCGTTTCCGAATTAGCGATGTTGCTCGACGCGAGTTCCGCACGGCGACTTTGCACGTCGAGAAAGGTTCTGAGAAGCGATGTGATCGAGTCGGCGATGGGAAGTTCCATCGGCACAAGCCCTCCGTCCATCGGCGTAAGCAATCGTTGTGCCCGTAACGCTGCGCGGTTCGTCGGCGGGCCACCCAGGGGCGCGTTTGCCGCTTTTTCGCTCTGTTCACTGCTGTTCGGCTGCCGGTTGAAAGACGAGGTCGAGTGTCAGCTTCTTGACGTTCGACTCAAGTTTCCGACGCCGCTGCCGATAAGAAGTTTGAGCGGCGAATCCCCCTCTGCGCCGCGTCGAGCGAGGTGGCGGGCGTGTTGAGCAACATGAACAGCATGAGTCCGATGGTGGAGTTGCAACGCATCTTCGCGCGCACGGAGGAACTGTGCGGCGTCATCACGGATTCAGAAGAGCGCCCGAACGAAGAGATACGCGAACTGCTCCGTCGGATGAAGGATGTGGCGGCGGAGTTGATGCGCGAAAACGAGCGCTTGCGGATGCAAAATCTGTTGCTGGAGCGGCAGCGAGCCGAAGCTGACCAGCGCTTATCGGGAAGTCAGCTCGGCAAAGAGAACGAAGAGTTGAAACGCGAGCTGAGCGCTTTCGAACGGCGCGTCGCCGCACTTGAATTTGAGGCGCAGAAGTACAGGCGGCGCTACGAGGAGCTCGCGCAACGGAATTCGGCTCTCTTGAACGTCTTCGTCGCGGCCAACCGATTGCACTCGACGCTCGCTTCGGACGAAGTGATTCGCATCGCGGAAGAGATCTTGTGGGATATGATCGCTGCCTCCGCTTTCGCCATTTTCTTGCGCGACGAAAAACGAGGCGGCTTGGTTTTGGTTGGTGGGCGTGGCGTCCAAGGCCATCGGTTCGACATCAACGATGAACTGATCGCAGCGTTGGAGAACGGCACGGCCAGTTCGATGCACGGAGATGAACCAGATGCGCCGCTGGCATTGATCCCGCTCAAACTAGAGGATGGCACGGTCACCGGGCTGATCGTCGTTTACGCCTTCGCGGAGCATAAAAGGGGAGCCAGCGAACTGGATCGAATGCTCTTCGAAATGCTCGCCAGTCAGATGGCGACGGCCATCATGTGCGCGCGGCTCTACGGGGAGACGATCAAAAAACTCCGTTCGATGGAGAGCTTCATCAACTTGATCAAGCCGGCATGAGAACGGCCGCAGGAGAACCTCTTATGGGACTCGCGAAATCTTTTCTCGTCGTGGACGACTCGGCAACGATGCGCATGTTGATCATAATGACGTTGCGGCAGATGGGCTGCCAATCGGTGATCGATGCACCCAATGGGCGCGTGGCGCTCGAAAAGCTCGCGACATCGCCAGTTGATGTGGTCATCACCGACGTTGATATGCCGGAGATGAACGGCTTGGAGTTCATTCGACATGCGCGCCAACGTTATGCCAATCTGCCGATTCTGATACTTTCGGCGCACGGCGATGACGCGACGCGCGTTGCCGGAATGCGGCTCGGCGCCAACGGTTACCTCACCAAACCGCTCTCCAGCGCGAAATTGATCGAAATGCTCGAACAGATCTTTCCGGATTTGGAAATGTAGTCGAAACGCGCCGCCAACGCGCTGTTGCCTTTTTTGACCTCAGGGGCCGGTTGTGTTGGGTGCTCGTTTAGTCGGGCGAACCACGGATCTCGACCATGGTTGCGATCTTCCGTTCAGTCGAGCGGGCGTTGCATCTTGCTACCTTGATGCGCTTATCGCCGATCTAATAATTGCAGTCTTCCGTTCAGTCGAGCAGGCGTTGCATCTCCGCCATGGATGCGGCCGTTTTCTCCCACAGTGACTTGAGCTGCGCTTCGGTCAGGCGCAGCGAGCGGGCCGATTCTGATTCAAACGCTTCGCGCGCGTCCATGGAACGCAGACCGATGCCGACGACGTTGGCCATCGCATCGGCGACGTTGACCACACGCGCCATGAAGATGAACTGGTCCACACTTCCCGGGCTTTGATGATGATAGATCGTATAAGCGATCTCTTCGGGAAGGTCCCAACGGCGTGAGACGAGCGCGCCGATCTGCGCGTGCGTGTAACCGTAGGTCTCCTGTTCGCGGGCGAGCAACTGTTCGGTGGAAGCCCCTTCCATTACCTGCCGGTAGAGCAGTTCGTCGTAGCGGATGAGCAAAAGCTTGCCGATGTCGTGTAGCAGGCCGCAGAGAAAAGCCTCTTCGCTGCCGCGCATACCGAGCGTCACGCTGATTTCGCGTGCCATCAAAGCGACGGCGACCGAATGTTCCCAGAGCGCCTTTTCCAGCGGCGAGCGATTTTTACGGCGGAAAGTCTCGCCCGTGATCGAGGCGATGACGAGCTGGTAGATAGCGCGGTTGCCAAGCGCGGTCACGGCCATGGGCAACGACGTGATGCGTCGCATGGTGGCGTAGAGCGGCGAATTGGCCACACGTAAGACGCGCGCGGCCAACGCCGGATCGCAACCGATGGCATCGGCGATGGCGCGTGCTGGAGCGTTGACATCTTGCGCGAGCGTGGCGACCTGCATCGCGGCGTTCGGAAGCGGCGGTATCTCTGTTGTGACCAGCGAGTGAATATCGAATGTCGCAGAGACGTTCATTGACCGAATCCTTTCAGGAGCCTTCGATTCAACTGTTCAGCCCGGAACTGGCAAGAAACGGACGTTCATAGTCAACATTTTGGCAGTTGAGCGCGACCGCCGAGCGCAAACGGCACGGCGCTTCGGACTGTTTATCGGCAGAAACGCGCGTTGACTTTAGCCTTCAGCCTTGATCGAACGTCGGCCCAAGAGTTGCGGCACTCGACTTGCTCTTCGGCGGCGATGCCGGAGCATCTCCGGCGCGAGGGCAAGCGATGCGTCGTCGCCCTCGATCCGTCACGCCACGCAGGAAAGAACGCGCCTTGACCACCGCAGCCGCTACAAACCTCGTCTCTTCGGCCAGCCGTCACGCGCACCTTGCCGTTCCGTTGGGAGCGGTGGTCATTCTGCTGGTGTTGTTGATTCCGCTCCCCCCGTTGTTGCTCGATGTCCTGTTGAGCTTCAACTTGATGCTGTCGGTGGTCGTGTTGCTCGTGGCGATGTACACGACCGAACCGATCAAGTTCACCTCTTTCCCGAACCTGTTGCTGTTGACCACGCTCTACCGTTTGGCGCTCAACGTCGCCACCTCGCGCTTGATCTTGACACGCGGCGAAGCGGGCGAATACGCCGCCGGGAGCGTCATCAAGGCTTTCGGCGAATTCGTCATCGGCGGCAATTACGTGGTCGGCGTCGTCATCTTTCTCATCCTGTTGGCGATCCAGTTCGTCGTCGTCAATCACGGCGCGGTCCGGTCGTCGGAAGTGACGGCGCGGTTTACACTCGATGCCATGCCCGGCAAACAGATGGCCGTTGATGCTGATCTATCTGCCGGCATCATCGATGAGCGCGAAGCGCGGCGGCGGCGGCAGGAGATCGCGCAGGCGGCGGAATTCCACGGCGCGATGGATGGTGCAGTGCGTTTTACGCAACGCGATGCCGTCGCTTCAATTCTGATCGTGATGGTCAACATCATTGCCGGGTTCGGCATCGGCGTGGTTCAGCACGGCATGTCATTGAGCGATGCGCTGCGCACCTACACGATCTTGACAGTGGGCGATGGTGTGGCTGCTGCTGTCCCTTCGCTTTTCGTCTCGGTCGCTGCGGCCATCATCACCACGCGCGCTGCGAGCGAGGCGAGCATCGGCGAAGAAGTGTCGGTCCAGTTGCTCGCCAACCCGCGTCCGCTTCTCATCGCCGCTGGCGTGCTCGCGTTTCTCGGTCTGCTTCCGGGCATGCCGCACCTTGCCTTTCTGCTTTTGGCGGTTGTAGCGGCCATCGCCGGGTATTTGTCGCGCCAGTGGTCGGTCCAGAAACAGGCGGCGCAGGTTGCCGCGCTCGAAGCGCCCGCGGAGAACAAAGAGCAAGCTGAGAAGATCGAGGCGGCGCTCAAGCTCGACACGCTCGCGCTCGAGGTCGGCTACGGTTTGATTCCGCTGGTCAGTTCGGGCGATCAGTTCCTCGCGCGCGTTCGCGAAGTGCGCCGTCAGATAGCGCACGATCTCGGCATCATCGTCCCGCCGGTCCATGTGACGGATAACCTACAGCTTTCGCCGCGTGAGTACGCTATCCTCTTGCGCGGCGTGCGCGTGGCGCGCGGCGAAGTCTTCCCCGAAGGCTTCTTGGCGATTGATCCGGGCGTGGTTCGCGAGAAGATCGACGGTCTGCCAACCAACGATCCCGCCTTCGGCATGCCGGCTGTCTGGATCCGTCGCGACGGCGATCGCGAGCGCGCGCTCGCCGCGGGTTACACGGTGGTCGATCCGACGACCGTGATCTGCACGCATCTTTCGGAAGTGATCAAACGCCATGCGCCCGAACTCCTCGGGCGACAAGAGACGCGCGCGCTGCTCGACATACTGGCCGAGACGCATCCCAAAACGGTTGAAGAGGCGACGCCCAAGGTTTTGAGCCTTGGCGAAGTGCAACGCGTGTTGCAGAACCTTTTGCGCGAGCGCGTGCCGATTCGCGATCTCGCCACCATTCTTGAAGCGATCACCGACGCCGGAAGCCTGACGCGCGATGTCAATGCCTTGACGGAAGCGGCGCGCGCTGCGCTAGCCCGGACCATCTCCGCGCATCTGGCGAACGAAAACGGCGAACTGGCCGTGCTGACACTCGACCCGCATCTCGAACGGCAGTTTGCCGAACGCCTTGGGCTGCATGCGGGTGCGCCGACGCCAGCGATCGACCCGGATTTCGGGCGCATGTTGCTTGAAAAGATCGAAGCCGCCGTGCAAGCCGCCGTGTTGCAACAACCCGTCCTGCTCTGTTCGGCGGCGGTGCGCCCGCACTTGCGGCGGCTTACGGAACGCTTCTTGCCAGACTTGGCCGTGATCTCGCACAACGAGATCGCGCCGGATGTCAGACTCATCTCGTTGGGGACCATCACTTGAAACCATGCTGACCGCTTCCACCAAAAAGACCATGAACGTCAGACGTTACCGCGCCGCGACCATGCGCGAAGCGCTCGAACGGATCAAGAACGAGCTTGGCGAAGAGGCGCTGGTGCTCGATACGCGCCGCGTGCGTGCAGGCCGTTGGTTCGGTTTCGGCGGACGCGAACTAATCGAAGTGCGCGTTGCTGAACCTTCCAACGGTCGCGCGACGGCGAAAACGACTCCGTGCGACGACAAGAGGCCGCGCTACATCGAGCGTCAAGGGTTGAAGCTGTTGGACGATAGTCCCGCCACGCCGAACGGCGCTCAAGCCGAAGGACGCGCTGTGCATCGTCGAGAGGTCAAGCTCGATCCTACGTGCGGTTCGGTCGCCGCGGATGAACGCCTTTCGTTGGCGTGCGACGAGGTTTCTACGCTTGAGCGCACGGCGCGTAAGTCAGCGCGGATGTTCGACAGCAGCTCGCTAGTCGGCGAACGCAGCAGCGCCGCCGATGTAGAGCGCACGCAAAGCGGCGTTCCGCGCACCGCCTTGACGGCTGAGTTGGAACGTTTGCGGGCCGAGTTGCGCGAAGTCAAATTCGCGCTCGGCGCGTTTGCCGCACACGCAGCCGCCGCGCCGGCACTCGACAAAGGAGCGGTAGCGTCGTTGGAGGACGACCCAGAACTTTTCGATTCGCCGTTTTACGAAGCTTATCTGGACCTAACGGGCGCTGGGCTCGACCCCGATCATGCGCGTCGCGCGCTACGCACGGTGCTCGGTTTGAATCTCGCTGAAACTTGCGTTGAAGCCAAATCGCTGGCGCGCGCCGCGCTCATCCGCGCGCTTGGAACGTTGGTCCGGTTCGCACCGGATCCGCTTGCTCCCGAAAAGGTTGACTCCCAACCGACGCTCGCTTTCATCGGCCCGACCGGCGTTGGCAAAACGACGACCATCGCTAAACTGGCCGCGCGCGTTGCGCTGCGTGCTCGTCGTCGAGTGGAACTGATCACGCTCGACACCTATCGCATCGCGGCCATCGAGCAGTTGAGGACCTATGCCGAGATCATCGGTGCCGGCTTTCACGTCGCCCGTTCGATGGTTGAACTCGACGCGTTGCTCTGTCGGCACGCGGCCGGAGCCGTTTGCATCATCGACACCATCGGGCGCAGTCCACACGATCTGGCCGATCAGATGGAGCTAGCTGATTACCTGCGAAGCAACAGCGCGATCACCAAGTGCCTCGTGTTGCAAGCGACCATGCATCCGACCGATGCACTCGCTGCCGCCCGCAAGTTCGCGTTGTTCGGCAGCGATCGGTTGGTGGTAACCAAGCTGGATGAGACATCGCGTCCCGGCGCTGCCGTCACCATCGCCGCCGAAGCGGGTCTGCCGCTCACCTATCTGTGCGCTGGCCAGCGCGTTCCCGAAGACCTCGAGCAAGCTCATGCTGAATCGTTCGCCGCACGCATCTTGCGCGGCGGGTTCATGCGGGAGGGAAGATGACGGATCAAGCTTCGACCTTGCGCCTGCTTTCGGCGTTGCGTGTGCCTGCGCTGTCGGAGGAGCAGATCAAACGTATGAACCAACAAAACACGAGCGCTTACGCCATCGCTGTCACTGGCGGCAAAGGCGGGGTCGGTAAATCCAACGTCGCCGTCAACCTCGCGCTGGCGCTCGCTGCGCTCGGACGGCGCATTACGTTGCTCGATGCTGATCTTGCCTTGGCGAATGCCGATGTGCTTTGCGGGCTCAACTTGCGCTGCCATCTCGGCCACGTGCTAGCGGGCGAGCGCGCTTTGGAAGAGGTGATCGTCGAGATCGCGCCCAACGTCCGCTTGATTCCGGGCGGCAGCGGGTTGGACGAGTTGGCCGATCTCGGACGTGCGCAGGTGGCGCGGTTGCTCGCGGAGCTGCGCGCTATGGAAGCGCGGTCCGAGTACCTGGTCGTCGACACGCCCGCTGGCATTGCGAGCAACGTGACGGGGTTGCTATGTGCGGCGAACGAAGTTGTCATCGTCACCACGCCAGAGCCGACCGCAGTGGTCGATGCCTACGCCACGCTCAAGGTGTTGCACAAGCATGCGCCAGACAAGCCGGCGTGGATCGTCGTCAACGATACGGTCGGCGTCGGCGATGCCGAAAGGATATATCGCCAACTGCGTGCGGCGTCGGACCAGTTCCTGCGCCACCGGGTTGAGCTTCTTGGCGGCGTGCCGCACGATCCGGAGTTGGTGGAAGCCGTTTGCGCGCAAACGCCCGTGGTCGATTACGCTCCTGAATCGCCATCGAGCCGCGCTTTTCGCTTGATCGCCAAACGGCTGGACCAGCGACGCGCTGCTCATCTGTTCGACCGCGAACCCGATTTCTGGCAGTCCTTCATCGAAAGAGCCGGTGGTTGAACTATCTTCTGCCCATCGCCAGCGCGCGAAAGGTGTCATCGACCGCGACGCCCGCCGCGCGTCGGCCCCGTTCGAATCCATGAAGATCGATCGTACTGCATTGATCGAATCGCATCTGGCGCAAGTCAAATTCATCGCCGAACGCTTGGCCGCCAAACTGCCGCCATCGGTGCACGCCGATGATCTCATCGGCGCGGGCGTCATGGGGCTGCTCGACGCGGCGGAGAAGTTCGATCCGTCGCGCGGCATCTTGTTCAAGACCTACGCTGAGGCCCGCGTGCGCGGCGCGATGCTCGATCACCTGCGCGAAATGGATTGGGCGCCGCGTGCGCTTCGGCAACGCGCGCGGCAAGTGGAGGCCGCTTATCGCGAGATCGAACAGGCGCAGGGCCGCCCAGCGACCGAGGAAGAGGTCGCCGCCGCTTTGAACATCTCGCTCGGAGAATTACACGAACTCTTCTCCGAATTGCGTACGCTCAATATCACGGAGACCGACGCCCAAAGCAGAGACGAACGGTCGCGCGCCATCCGTTCGGAAGAGGCTCTCGACCCGCTCGACCAATACCAAAGAGAGGAAGCGCAGCGACAATTGGCCGCCGCGATCGAACGTTTGCCGTTGCGTGAGCGGCAGGTCGTCGCCCTTTACTATCTCGAAGAGTTGACGATGAAAGAGATCGGCGCGGTGCTCGGCGTGACGGAATCGCGCGTCTCACAGATTCACACGCAAGCCGTGCTCCGCTTGCGCGCCATGCTCGAGCCCGTGCGCGACGTGTTCGCCTACATTTGAGAAGGCCATGCAGTCGAACGAGATCGTCACCAAAGAGGAGATGCGCGCCTTGTTGGGCGCCAACGCCGAGCCGATGTCGGAGAAGCGTCACCGCGTCGTCCCGTACAACTTCCGCCGTCCGGACCGCCTCTCCAAAGAGCAGGTGCGCTCGCTCTACCTCTTGCACGATCTGTTCTGCAACAGTTTGTCTTCGAGCGTGCCGGTCTTTCTGCGAACCATTTCAGAGGTCACGCTGCTCTCCGTCGAACAGCAAGCTTACGTCGAATATCTTTATGGTCTTCCCGACCCGACGGCGATCTTCACCCTCTCGATGCAGCCGTTGCAAGGATTAGCGATCATCGAATTGAATCCCTCGATCGCCTTCCCGATCATCGACCGCATGCTTGGCGGTCCCGGCATCCCGCTGGGCGAGGCACGAGCCGTCACCGAGATCGAACAGAAGATTCTGGAAGCCTTCTTGAAGTTGGTCGCCGATGACCTGCGCGAAGCATGGCGACCGTTGATCGAACTCGATCTGCAAATCGTCGGTCGTGAGACGCGGCCGCAGATGCTGCAGATCGTTGCGCCGAACGAAGTCGTCCTCTCGATCGTCTTTCATATGCAGATCGGCGAGGCGCGCGGGCACATGAGTCTGTGCATCCCGGCGGTCACGCTCGAGCCGATCATCCAGAAGTTCAACCGTTCGCTCTACTCGCGTAACCGCGACGTGCCGCCCGAGCAAACGCGCGCGTTGCTCGACACGCTGGCGATGGTCTCTTTCCCGATCGCTGCCGAAGCGCGCGGCACCAAAGTGCCGCTGGAAGACCTGTTGCGCATCGCTCCCGGCGATGTGCTTAAGTTGGACCATCCTGTGGACCAGCCAATCGAGGTGAGCGTTGGCGGTTCGGTGAAGTTCCGCGCCGAGTTGATCTCTCATCGCGGGCGCAAGGCGATCTATCTATGCGCGCGCGCTTTCGACGAGCCGCAGGTGGAGCCGGCAAACGCCGATGCGACTTCTGCCGAACAAGCTTGAGGGGTGGCGTTGACGAACGAGATGGAGGTTTGAGGTGGAGACCGGAGATCGCTTTTCGCAAATTCTGATTGAGAACTTCGTTGCCGCATGGAATGAAGTTGCCCCAGAACTCCTCGATCGCCCTTCCAAGCTGATTTCGCTTTCGCTGCGCGAAGTCGCCGGCGAGCAGGCCAACAGCGCGCTCGCCGTTGCCGCGACGTGGTCGGCAGCTTTCGCCGCCGAATGTCGCGGGACGCTCGGCGGCATGGTCGTTTTGCTCTTCAAGACGGAAGATGATGCCGCGCTCGACCGACTCGTCAAGGCAGAAGGTGACGGAGGAATGCGGCCGGGCACGCGCGCGCTGGCCAATGCGGTCTTCGCCGCGGCAGCGCAGAAATTTGGCGACCAGAAGTTTGAGATCAGCAACGCGCGACATTTGGATCTGACCGCCGACGAGTCTCGGTTGCGTGCCATCGTTGGCGACCAGTTGTTGGTCGGCACTTTCTCGCTCGCGGTGGAAGGCGAATTCGAAACTCAGGTGCTCCTGCTTTATGCGCCTCAAGGGACGCTCGCTCCCATCGAGACGGAGGCCAAGCGGAGAGATGACCCGGTCCCGCCACTAGATCAGAAAGGGGCGAGCGCTGGCGTGCGCGCCGCCGCCACGCGCAACATCGAACGGTTGCTCGATGTGGAACTCGACGTCGTCGTGCGTTTCGGGGCGACCGTGATGCCGCTGCGCGATGTCGTGCGCATGGGAGTCGGCACCATGGTCGAACTCAATCGCACCGTGGATGAGCCCGTGGAGATTTTAGTCAACGGGCGACCGTTGGCGCGCGGCGAAGTGGTGGTCGTTGACGGTTACTACGGCGTTCGCATTACCGAGATCGGCTCGCCTGCCGACCGCGCTTTTTCGATGATTTGACTGAGGAGAAGATCATGCCGAACTTTCAGCTTCTATCGCTCATCGCTTTGTGCACAAGCGTCGTCTCTTTGGTGCTGTGTTCCATCCAACAACTCCGGCTGCGGCGCGAGCGGGTTCGTACCGAAGAACTGCTCTCTTCCATCGCCGACCTCGAAGGCCAATTGACAGCGCTTCGCCGCGCAACCGAGTCGGCGACGCGCACGCCCGCCGCACGCCGCCCAATAGCCAGCGACGCCGATCGGCAACAGAGCCCATCGGAGGGCGCAACGATCAAACCGAGTTTGACCGAACGCCGCTACCGCGTGTTGCGGCTTGCGCGAAGAGGGCTTGATGCACGTGCCATTTCGTCCATGCTCAATATCCCGCACGGCGAGGTCGAATTGATCATTGGCTTGAGCCGCGCGGCTTGAAGCCAGATGAACGACGGATAGACGAGCGGCATTGCGAACTGAATTCTCACGTGGAAGGGAAGCCAGATGAGCAACGGATTGTATACCGCTTACCTTGGCATGCGCGCTCGGCAACGGGCGCTCGATGTGACAGCGAACAACATCGCCAATGTTTCGACCACGGCTTTCAAAGCCGACAGACTGCTTTACCGCGCCGTGGAAGCGGAGGTATCGCCGGAGAGCCAAACGCTCGGAGCTGAAACGAGCGGCAGCGCGCAACCCGCTTCCGCTGCGCTCAGTGGCGACGATGCGGCTATTGATGCGGAACGCGCTTCGACGTTGGCGCTTCATGCGCGTCGCGTGGGCGTGGTGAGCGCCACGGCGACCGATTTCTCCGCCGGCCCGATCCGTCAGACGGGGCGGACGCTCGACATCGCTCTAGAAGGAGATGGTTTTCTGGTCGTCGCGACGGCGCGCGGCGAGCGTTACACGCGGTCCGGATCGCTCACGTTGAATTCCGCCGGCCAACTCGTCACGCACGACGGCGACCTCGTGGTGGGTGACGCCGGGCCGCTCACGCTCCCTCCGGGCGAAGTCTCCATTAGCAGCGACGGCGTCATCTCGGTTCGAGGGAGCATCGTCGGACGCTTGAAACTCGTGCGATTCGAGAACGCAGGCCGCGCCCTCATCAAAGAAGGACAAGCGCTGTTTGCCGCCACGGGCGCCGAGCAGCCCAAAGAAGCTGTCGGCACAGCGGTTCGGTCGGGCGCGCTCGAAATGTCGAACGTCAACCCGGTTGCGGAACTGGTGACGATGATTCAGCAAGGGCGCGAGTTCGAGTCCATGCAGCGTTGCGTGACGCTGATGATGAACGAGCTCGGACGCAAGATCGTCAACGAACTCGGAAGAATCTAGCACCGCATGTCGGTCAACGAAAGGAGCGAAAGATGAGCAGAGCACTTCACACCGCTGCGACGGGCATGATGGCCCAGCAGCAGCAGATCGATAACATCGCTAACAACCTCGCCAACTCCTCCACCGTCGGTTTCAAGCGGACGCGGTTGGAGTTTCAAGACATCCTCTATCAGAACCTGCGCACGCCGGGCGCCGCCTCCAATGCGCAAACATCGCTGCCCGTCGGTTTGCAGATCGGTCTGGGCACGCGCGCCGTGGCGAGCGAACGCATCTTTTTGCAGGGCGATTTCCAACAGACGCAGAACCCGCTTGATCTCGTCATCGAAGGGAGCGGATTCTTTCAAGTTCGCTTGAGCAACGGCGAGATCGCCTACACGCGCGCCGGTTCCTTTCACTTGAATGCTGAGGGACAGATCGTCACGGCAACGGGCGAGCCGCTGGAGCCGGCCATCACCATCCCACGCGAGGCGACTTCGATCACCATCGGGACCGATGGTACGGTGAGCGTCACCATGCCAGGGCAGGCGAACGCGCAGACGGTCGGCCAGATTCAACTGGCGACTTTCGCCAATCCCGCCGGACTCGAATCGCTCGGGCGCAACCTCTTCCGCGAAACGGCAGCCTCGGGGCAGCCAACTGTCGGGACGCCCGACGCAAACGGCTTGGGACGGATCAATCAGGGATTCGTTGAAGGTTCCAACGTCAACGTCGTCGAGGAACTGGTCCAGATGATCGCTGCACAACGGGCCTACGAGACCAACTCCAAGGTCATCACCGCCGCCGATCGGATGCTGGCGACCATCAATCAAGCCGTCTCGTAGTCGAACATGGTTCGGTCATGTGAGCGGCGCAGATGGCGTTTCGTCCGTCGGCGCTTTCGCCTCGCAACGCTGTAATTGCCATGCGACTGGTGTGGTTCACGCTCCTGTGTGTGCTCGCTTGCGCGTTCAGATCGAACGCGCAGACGGTTGCCGAGCTGCGTCTGCGCGCTGAAACGATCGTGTCTTCGGACGTGTTGACTTTGGGCCAGATCGCCGAAATACATGCTGCCGACGAAATGAACAGGGCGCGGCTTGCCTCCGCGTCGCTCGGCTACGCTCCGGCGGTGGGGGCAGCGCGCGAGATCGGGCGCGTTGACGTGCTGCGCGCCATCATCGCTGCCGGATTTCGCGCCGAAGAAGTGCGCTTCAGCGGACCGGCTTCGAGCCTCGTGCGGCGCGCCGCGCAAAAGCTAGACGAACAGCTCTTGCGCGCTGCGGTCGAACAAGCGGTGTTGACCGAACTTCAAGCGGCGGGGGCTACAGCGCGGCTCGTGCGTTTGGACCTGCCACCGCACGTCGATATCCCAACGGGGCAGATCGAGGTGCGTGTTGCGGCGAACGGCGTGCGCGATCCGTTTACGCCCTTCCCGCTGACGGCGGAAGTGCGCGTTGACGGTCGCACAGTGCGACGCTTGAGCTTGACGGCGCAGGTGGAAGCCTTTGCTCCGGTGCTGGTAGCTGCGCGTGATCTGGCGATTGGAAGGCGTCTGCGCGAAGAGGATGCGACCGTTGAAGTGAGGCGCTTGACTCGCCCTGTGACTTCGTACTTGCGCGAGACGAAGCAGCTTCGCGGAATGGCGGCGAGTCGCTTGATCGTCCGGGGCGAGACGTTCACGATCGATGCGCTCCACGCGGAAACGGTGATCCGTCCGGGGGATCAAGTGCGCATCGAAGGGGCGAGCGATCGCGTGCGCGTCGCCGTCATGGGCGAAGCGCGCGCCGCCGGGCGCATAGGCGACCGCATCACGGTGCGAAACGCGCAATCGGGCGCGTTGCTGCAAGCGGTGGTCGTCGATGAAGGGGTCGTTCGCGTGCGCTTTTAAAAGGCGCGTCTCTTCTCGTCGGGGAAGCGCCCCTCGATTTGCGCGCTTTTGCGGAGCGAACTTCTAGGGATCTATGACCGCCAGCAGCCGCAGCTCGATCCGTTGCCAGCGACCGGACCAGCGACATCGGTTGGCGCTACCACAACCGGTAGTGGTTGCGCCGCTGGATCTTGTGGTCGAGCGGGTTAGATCGCGTCGGAAAAGGGAGAAGAAGATGAATGGGCGCTTCAGACTGTTTGCCTTGATGATCTGCGTGATGTCTCCATTGTGGTGTTGGGCGCAAGGTGAAATGATTCGAACCGCCGACAGGGCAGCGCCTTCGGCCAACGGCTCGCTCTTCGTGCAAGCCTCGCCGATGGTCGACCTTTACGGCGATTTCAAACCGCGTCGCATGGGCGATCTGGTCTTCGTCGATGTAGTCGAAGAGAGCACCGCATCGGTCGCTTCAAACGCCAAACGCGCGCGCGACTCCGGCACGCTTGGCGGCCTCGTGACGGCAGCCGGAGCGTTGCCGCTTCCCGGTGCCGGCATCGCCGCTGGCGTCATCGGTGCGCTGGGTTCGCGCAAATACGACGGCAAAGGTTCAACCGAGAGGCGAAGCAACGTGCGCGCGCGCATCGTCGCCCGCGTGGTCGAGGTGTTGCCTAACGGGGACCTGCGCATCGAAGCGCGCAAACTGGTCCGCGTCAACAAAGAGACGGAAACGCTGCTGCTCTCCGGCGTCGTGCGACAGCGCGACGTGGCGGCAGACAATACCGTGCCGACGACGGCCATTGGCGATTTGCGCGTTGAACTTAATGGCAAGGGAGTTGCCTCTGCGGATAACGCGCCGGGTTGGCTCTTCCGGCTCTTTGAGAAGATCGCGCCCTTCTGACGAGGTGAAAGCCATGTTCACTAACGACCGAAAACCGCGCAGACGCCGTCGTTCAGCCGCGCTCGAAGATCTCATGGCGCTCGTTCCCGACTGTGTTGACTGCGTGCATGCGGCTCAACTCTTCTGCTCGTTCTACATGGCGCTTTGCCTTGCGGCGGCAGCGCTCGGCCAGAGCGTCAATCGTTTGACGGTGCGCGTCAAAGACATCGCCGAAATCGAGGGCGTCCGCTCGAATCAGCTCATCGGCTATGGCATCGTCATCGGCCTGAACCGCACGGGCGACCGCGTGCAACAGAACCTCTACGCGCGACAGACGTTGCAGAACTTGCTCGAACGCATGGGGATCACCGTCTCGACCGATGCTTTGCGTCCGGAGAACATGGCCACCGTTCTCGTCACGGCTACGCTTCCGCCCTTCGCCCGTCAAGGGACCAAGATCGACGTCACAGTTTCGTCCATCGGCGATGCGCGCTCGTTGCAGGGCGGGACGTTGGTCTTGACGCCTTTGCGCGGCGTTGATGGTCAAGTCTATGCGCTCGCCCAAGGTCCCGTTTCGGTAGGTGGTATCTCGGCGGGCGAGCCGGGCAATTCCGTCGAGGTCAATCACCCGACGGTGGGGCGCGTTCCCAACGGGGCGCTCGTTGAACGCGAAATCGCCACCGATCTGGCCGCTGGCGGACGCTTGACGTTGGCGCTCAGGCAAGATGATTTCACGACGGCGGCGCGTCTGGCGCGTGCGGTCAACGCCAAATTCGGCACGGGCACGGCGCGTGCCATCGATGGACGCAACGTCGAGATCTTCTTGCCAAACGGCTGGCAGCAGGATCGCGTTGGGTTCATCGCTGAACTCGAAGCGCTGCGCCTTGAAACCGACGTGGTGGCCAAAGTGGTCATCAATGAACGGACAGGGACCATCGTCATGGGCGGCAACGTCCGACTCTCTTCGGTGGCGATCTCGCAGGGCGGCATCACGGTGCGCGTCGGCACGGAATACGAAGTTTCGCAGCCGGGGCCGTTGTCAAGAACGGGCGAGACCGCGGTCGTCCCGCGCACGAGCGTCGAAGTCAAAGAGCGCAAGCCGGAATCAGTCGTGCTGCCCGATGGCGCGACCGTCGATGAGGTTGTGCGCGGCTTGCGCGCAGTGGGCGTTTCGGCGCGCGACATCATCAGCATCTTGCAGGCGATCAAAGCGGCTGGCGCGCTCGCCGCCGACTTGGAGATGCAGTAAGGAGCGAAGCGAAGTGTCGGAGATCACGGCCATCAATGGCACGGCGACCATCAACGCCACGCAGCGTCGAGCCGAAGCGCGGCGCGCCGCGCAGGAATTTGAGGCGCTGTTGCTCAATCAGTTGACTTCGGCGCTCGCCCCTGCGGAGGAGAGCGAAGATGATCTGTTCGGCGGCTCGGCAAGTGGCGTCTATCGTCAGATGTTCGGCGAAGAGATCGCGCGGGCGATGTCACGCGGCGGAGGCATCGGCATCGCCGACATGATCCTGCGCGGCCTGAACCTCGCCGAAGAGCGATCGCCGCTCGTCCGAGCGGTGGAAGGAGCGCGACTGGTCCGCGTTGAGAAGACGGAGGCGGTCCCCTCAGTTGGCGTCGAACCGCGTCACATAAGCAGTTCGATGGCGGCATCCGAGCAGCGCGTGCTCAGCTCGCCGGAAGAGGTGATACATCTCACTCGGCCGCGGCGCGTCTTCGCCGAACCGCATGGTGCGTCGGGGCATGGAGCGCCAACAGTTGGCGAAGAGGTTCCGCTGCGGATGCCTTTGTGGGCGCGCCTCAGCTCGTCTTTCGGTCTGCGCCGCGATCCCATCAACGGGCGGCAGCGATATCACGCTGGCGTCGATCTGGCTGCACCGCGCGGGACCAGCATCGCTGCGGCAGGCGACGGACGGGTGATCTTCGCCGGGAAAAGGCGCGGTTACGGCAACACGGTCGTCATCGAACATGCAGACGGACGGCGCACTCTCTACGCCCATGCTGAACGCTTGCTGGTCCAGCCGGGCGACCACGTGCGCGCTGGCCAACCCATCGCCACCGTCGGCGCCACGGGGCGGGCGACGGGGCCGCATCTGCATTTCGAGGTGGTCGAGGATGGACGGCGCGTCGACCCATTGCGCGAAGTCGAACGAATAAAGGCTAATGATTTGGCCCGAAATAGCCGATAAGAAGCTTTGGGGAAGATCCCCTTGAAGAGGCGCAATGGAGAAACAGATGAACAGGGTGGAGTTAAACGGCGAAATCGAAACCGGTCGCGTCGGGCCGGTGCGGCGCACGGAACGCGCTGCCGAAGTGCGCAAAGCGGAAGAAGCGCGAACGTCGGAGGGCGCAGACCGCGTGAGCTTATCGGAGCGCGCCGCGCGCATGCAACAGCTCGCTGCGCGCTTGCGCGACATGCCGGACATGCGGCAAGAGCGGGTGGCTGAGCTTCGCGAACTGGTTCGATCCGGGCGGTACGATCCGCCGGCAGGCATGATCGCTGAGGCGATCATCAGGCAGGAGAACGGTTCTCGCTAGCTTGAACCTTGGAGCTGATTCAAAAAAAGCGCGGCGTGTTGTCGCGGCGCTAGCGAAATCTTTGACTCGAGCTGAAGGCGGGCGACGAAGGACGAACTCGTTTGGCGATTTGTTTGCGCGTTCGTCCCTCTTTGACTCGAACGTGGAGCGACGATGCAGGACGAACTGATCCGAAAAGCCGCGTCACTGATGGCTGAACAGACGGCAGCTTATGGCCGATTGAGTTCTTTATGCGCGCAGATGTTGACGGCGCTCGTGCGCGACGCGCCGGAGACGATCGAAGCGCTCGTGCGCGCAGGCGATGCCGAACTGCATAAGATGCGCGCGCGTTTGGTGGAATTGGTGGGCACACTCGCCGCCTTCGCCGACGCACGTGCGGCTTGCCCGCTGCCCATCAGCGATGAGGCGCGCGATCGTTTCGAGCGGGCTTCGGCAGAATTGATGCGCGCCGCGCGCGAATTCCAACACGTGCGGCGCCGCGCCGCGATGCTGGCCAACAACGGTTCGGTCTTCACCGCAGCCTGCATGCAGATGCATGGGATTCAGCCCATAACCTACAGCGTTCCTCTTACACCTCGCGGAGGGCCGACGCGATGGGCATAAACTTTTCGGCTTTCGAGATCGGACGGCGCGCGCTGCGCGCTCAGCAGCTCGGCATCACCGTCACAGGGCAGAACATCGCCAACGTCAACACGCCCGGCTACGCACGGCAGCGGCTGTTGCTCGCGCCTGCGCCGCCCGACGGGGCGCGTCCTCTGTCGATTGGCGTCGGCGTTTTGGTCCAAGGCGTGGAAGCAGCCCGCGATCGTTTCATCGAGGCGCGCCTGCAACGCGAAACGGGAATCGCCGGACGCCTGAACGCTGAACGCGATGTGTTCGCCGTGATCGAAGGGGCGTTTGGCAACGTTTCCGAAGGCGGCATCGGTCAAGCGCTAACCAGCTTTTTCAATTCCTTCCGCGATCTCGAAGCGAATCCGACTTCCGTTCCATTGCGTACCTCGGTGGTTGCGCGCGCCGTCGATCTGACGAACGCCTTTCACCTGACGCGATCGCGTTTGCAATCCGTTTATCGCGATACGCAGGTCGAAGCCGGTTCGCTCGTCGAAGAAGTCAACCGATTAGCAGCGCAGGTCGCCGAACTCAATCGGCAGATCAGCGTCGCGGCAAAGACCGGCAACATCTCTTCGGCGCTCGAGGATCAGCGCGGCGAAGTCGTTAAGCGTTTGACGGAACTGGTCGGCGTCAACGCCGTGGAGAACCCGAATGGCGACGTGACGCTCACCTTCAGCGATGGGCGCGCTTTGGTTCTAAACGACCGCGCGTTCGCTATGAACATGGTCTCGGTCGCCAACGGCGTTCCTATCATTACCCTCGATGGACAACCGCTCTCGGTTGACGGCGGGCGCATCGGCGGTCTGTTGAACGCCTTGAGCGCAGTCGGTGATCACATCGTCGCGCTCGATGGTCTGGCCGCTGCCGTGGCCGCGCGCGTCAACCAACTTCATACTTCGGGTGAGGATCTCGACGGCAACGCCGGAGCGGCCTTCTTCGTTTCAAGCAATGGCGGTCCGATTGATGCCGCGACCTTGAGCGTCAATCCGGCGCTGACGGCAAGCCCGCGACGCGTCGTGGCCGCGGCCACCGGCGCCGGAAGCGGCGATGCGACGGTCGCACGCGCCATCGCCAATCTCGTCTCCGACTCGAATCAAACGGTCGGAGCGCGTTCCGGATCGTTCCCCTCGATCTTCTCTTCGATCGTCGCCGATGCCGGCGATCAATTGCGCGTCGCGGAAGACGGATTAGCAGCGCAACAATCGATCGTCGCTCAAGTGGTCGCTCAACGGGAGAGCGTATCCGGCGTTTCGCTCGATGAGGAAGCGATCAATCTCATGCAGTATCAACGCGCGTACGAGGCGGCAGCGCGCTTTCTCAAGGTCGCTGACGAAATGACGCAGACGTTGATCGCCCTCGGTCAGTGATGATCCTAACAATCAACTTTCGAGGTTGAAGGTCTTATGCCTTTTCGCGTCACCGATTCATTGATGAGCGCACGTCTGGTCCAGCAGCTCGGCCTCGCGCGGCAAAAGCAGGCCGCCGCGCAGGAGCAGATCAGCAGCGGCAAACGGATCAATCGCCCTTCGGATGATCCCGTCGGGGCAGAGAAAGTGATGAACATCCGCATCTCGCAAGCAGCGCTCGCGCAGTTCAAGAAAGCGATCACGCAGGCCGATGAAAAGCTGCGCGTCGGCGATAGCGCGCTCGAATCCTATGAGCAACTGTTGGACAGGGCGGGCGCGTTGCTCGCACAAGGCCTGTCGGATTTCGCGACGCCAGAGGCGCGTCAAGCGTTGGCCGTCGAGATCGAGGGCTTGCGCGAAAGCGCGCTCCACCTCGCGCAACTGAAACACGGCGACGAATTCATCTTCGGCGGAACGCGACAGGACCAGCCGCCGTTTGACTCGTCGGGAACGCCCGCCGCAACGCCTTCGACCGAACAGCTGTTGCAGATCGAAGCTGAGGCTCCGCCCGTGATCACGGGCGTGCGGGCCGAAGAGGTCTTCAGCGATGGCAACGGAACGGTCTTTGCCGCGTTGGCCAGCGCGGCGACGGCGCTGCGCGGAACGGGCAACCCGACTACGGATCGGGCGACGTTGGAGGCGATGATGGGGCGCCTGAATGATCTCGGCAGCCGCGCTCGCAGCGCTCGCGTGCGCCTCGGCGTCGCTTTGGAGCACGTCGAAGCCGTCGGCGCACGGCTCGATGCCGACAACCTAGTGCTCGAAGAGGTCGCACAACAGGCCGAATCCGCCGACGTCGCGCAAGCCGCCGTCAAGCTGGCGGAAGCCTCCAACGTGATCGACGCCATCGCGCAAACGGCGCGCTTTAGACGCAACTCGCTCATCGATATCCTCGGTTGAAGAAGATGCCGACCATATGCATTCAGGGTGCGACCCTCTCTTATGAAGAATCGGACATCATCGCCTTCGACGAAGGGTTGATCGGCTTCCCGCATCTTCGCCGCATGGTGCTGGTGCGACAAAGCGACATCGCCCCCTTCTTGTGGCTCGTACCGCTCGACGACGAGCGTCTCGCCTTTTTGACGATCGATCCGCGAACTCTCTTGGCCGATTACGCGTCGCACGTGCCCACAGATGTGCGCGCCCGCTTAATGTGCGACGCGGAAGACCGACTGTTGATGCTCTGCATGGTCGTCATGCGTGCGGACCCAAGTCGCTCGACCGTCAACTTACGCGCCCCCGTGCTCATTTCGGCGCGTGCGATGCGCGGACTGCAAACGATTCTCGCCGATAGCAGCTATCGTGTGGACCAGCCGTTGCTCGTCGCTGAAGCGGCGTGAAGGAGCGGAGGTTTATGCTCGTCCTATCGAGAAAAAGCGGCGAAAAACTGATCATCGGCAACGAGATCGTCGTCGAGGTGTTGGCCATCAACGGCGATGTGGTCAAGCTCGGGATCACCGCGCCGCGGGCAACGTCGGTCCATCGGTTCGAGGTCTTCGCCGAGATCGAAGCGGCCAATCGCGCCGCGCTCGCCTCGTGTGAGCTGGAACGTGAGGTGATCGAACGGATGGCGACGCGCTTGAAGCATAGGCGCTCAACGCCATAAGGTCACGGCGCGCGCTAAAGTTCCGCGCGCGCAGCTCCGATAAGTAGTGTGAAACCGGGAGAGTTTCCCGGCAACAAAGAAGAGCCAAGGCACGGATGCCGCGGCTACAAAAAACCGTTCACGGAGGAACACTAATGGGATTCTCGCTTGTCAACAACCTAGCTTCGCTCGATTCACAATCTCGTCTGTCCGCTACTTCGGTCAGACTCAACCGCACGCTTCAACGCCTTTCTTCCGGTCTTCGCATCAACAACTCAGGCGATGATGCCGCTGGTTTGGCGATCGCCAATGCTTTCCGCAACGACATCGCTAAATTGAGTCAAGGTATCCGCAACGCCAACGACGGCGTCTCCACCTTGCAGATCATCGACGGCGGTTTGGCGACGATCTCGACCTTGCTCGATCGCGCGATGACGCTGGCGACGCAATCGGCTTCGGATACGTTCATCGGCGACCGCAGCACGCTCAACGCCGAACTCGGCAAAGTCGTCGCCGAAATCTCGCGCCAAGCCCAAAACATCGGTCTGGCAAGCGCTGACGCCAATCCAGCAAGGGCGGCGTGGAGCCGTTTTGCCAAAGCTTTGACGGTCTTCATCGGCGGCGGAACGTCAGCCAACTCCAGCAACAACTCGGTGCAGGTCGATCTGGCCGGCGTCAACGTCGATGCTGCCGGATTGAGCTTTGCTACCTACGACAGCGCCACCGGCGACTACACCGTCACCATCGATATCAGCACGCAAGCGAACGCTTTGACAGCGATTCAAACGATCCGCAGTGCCGTGACCACGCTCGGCGGAGTACAGGGCAAGGTCGGCGCCGGTCAGAACAACCTCGCACAAGCGATCGATCTGGCGACTTCGCAGTTGACCAACTTC
The DNA here is from genome assembly GCF_040289685.1 of Pyrinomonas sp. NCBI lineage: Bacteria > Pseudomonadati > Acidobacteriota > Blastocatellia > Blastocatellales > Pyrinomonadaceae > Pyrinomonas > Pyrinomonas sp. Next base: position 7,133 of record NZ_PSLQ01000008.1, on the reverse strand, counting down.
CAAGCCGCCGAGTCGCGCATTCGCGATGCCGACGTCGCTTCGGAGGCTTCGGATCTGTCGCGCTTGACCATTCTGCAGCAAGCTGGCGTGGCCGCTTTGGCGCAAGCCAACCAGTCGAATCAAGCGGTGCTTTCGTTGCTCCGATAAACGGCTCGAGGACGACCTTTCGACAAGGGGTGCATGGGCTAGAGCGGGCTTCCTCTTCGCGAGGCTCGCTCTAGTCTTAAGATCAACGCGCGGAGATTCGGGATAGAGCTATGAGCATCGCCATCATGGGATTGAAAGCGAATCTCAACTCGCCGAGCGGCGCCAGCATGGGCGTTGCCGAAACGGCGCGCGTCGCAACGGTTGTGAACAAACAGGATGCGGCGCAGGCGGAAGACAGAGGCGTCTCCGAACGCGACCTGCGGAAGATCTCCGATGTGCTTCAACCATTTCAGATCGCGCTCAAGTTCAGTCGCGACGAGGAGACGGGCGCGATCGTCGTTCGCGTGATCGACGAAAGGTCCGGCGAGACGTTACGGCAGATCCCGCCGGAAGCTTTGCTCCGCCTGTCGGCGGCGTTGGGCAAACTTCAAGGCCAGATCTTCAATCGGTTGGCATGAGAGGAAGAAGCACGTGGCAAACGGCAACGTCGGCTTGGGCGGTTTCAACAGCGGCATAGACTTCGGCGTGCTCATCGACGCGATCGTCGCGCGCAGCAGCCGTCCGCTTCAACAGTTGCAAGCGCAACGGAGCACGGTTCAAGCGCGGGCCGATGCGTTGCGCGAACTCAACGCGCGTCTGATCAAGTTCACCGAAGCGGCGCGCGCATTGGCCGATAACGCGCTCGCCGCCGCGCGCTCGACCACCTCGTCCAACGCCGCGGTCGCCACAGCCACCGCGAGCGATGGCGCTTCGCCGACGGCCATCAACTTGAGCGTGGCGCGGCTAGCGACCGCCTTCGCCCAAGCGACCCGCTCTTTCGCCTCGCCGAACGATCCGGTGCTCGCCGCTGGCGCAACCAGCGCGACGTTCGAACTGCGCAAGGGCGGGGCCTCTTCTGGTCCAACGATCACCATCGATGCGAGCAACAACAGCCTCGTCGGGTTGCGCGATGCCATCAACGCTGCCAACGCCGGGGTGACTGCTGCGATCGTCGATGTGGGCGGCAACGGATCAGCCTATCAACTCGTGCTCACCTCGACCGACACGGGCGCGAGCAATCGCGTCCAGTTGATCGAAACGAGCGCCACCGGAACGGAAGCCAATTTGAACTTGCGCGCCCTCAATCCAACCGGTTCGCCGCCCGACTATTCGCTCCTTGATGCCGAAATAAACCTCAACGGCCTCGTGGTCCATCGCGCAGCGAACAAGATCGCGGATCTAGTCGCTGGCGTCACCTTCGAATTGAAGTCCGCCGGGACGACGACCATCACCGTCGCCGCCGATGCCAGGAGCGTCGCGGACAAAGTCAAAGCTTTCGTCGAAGCTTACAATTCCGTGCAGGACTTTATCCTGTCGCAGCAAAACGACGCGGCAGGCAAAGCCGGTGGGCCGCTCGCCAGCGATGCGACGTTGCGCGCCGTGCAAAGGACGTTGCGCGATGCGCTCGCCGCCTCATCCACCGGCAACGGCGGCGCGTTTACCAACCTGACGGAGATCGGCATCGGGCGCGACGAGCGAGGTAAACTCACCCTCGATCAAGCCAAACTCGATGATCGCTTGCAGAACGCCTTCGCGGATACGGTTGCGCTGCTTGCTGGGCGAACGCCGAGCAACGTCGGATTGGCCGACCAAATACTGACCACCGCTTCTTCCTTGAGCGATCAGGTTTCGGGCACAGTTCAGCTGGCGATCAAAGGCTACACGGATTCCGCATCGCGCCTCGATCGTTTGATCGCCGACAATCAAGCGCGTCTCGACCGCTTGCGCGAAAGCCTGACGCGGCAATTCGCCGCCGTCGATGCGGCCATCAGCCAGTTGAACGGGCAGGGAACAGCGCTCAACAACATCATCCGGTCCTTGCAGCCGCAACAAAACAATCGGTAAGCTCGCGTCGCCCGACGAGGGAGGGAAGAGGAAGATGATCGCTAAACCGAACGCGCTCGCTAGTTACGGGCGAGTGGCCAACGCCGAAACGGATCGTTTGCAACAGATCGTCATGCTCTACGATGGGGCCATACGCTTCCTGCGGCTCGCCGCGCGCTCCATCGAGACAGGCGACCTGCAAACCAAGGCAGAACAGACCAATCGCGCGCTCGACGTCATCGCCTACTTGCAAGCCATTCTCGACTTCGAACGCGGCGGCGACGTCGCGCGCACGCTCGATCACCTCTACAACCAAGTCGCCGCGCTCGTCCTGCGCGCCAGCGCCACGCTCGATGCCGAAACCATGCGTCGGGCGGCCGATCTGCTCGTGCCAGTGCGCGACGCTTGGTGCCAAATTCGTTCCGGCTCGAACAATAGCCTTCCGCTGAACGGTGAAGCGTTCAGCGCGCCTCGCGCCACAGCCCAACCATGAACCGCGCCGATTTGCAAACGGAAATCAACGCGCGAGCCGAGTCGATCATCGAGTTGCTGATCGCGCAGTGTCGCGACCTTGAACTGTTGTTGAAACTTGCGCGGCGCGAAGCGGCTGAACTCGAACGCGGCGATTTCGCCGCGTTGATGGCGACCGTGCGCGAGCGTGCCACGCTCGACGAACGTCTAGCGGTCTATCAGCAACAGATCATCTCTTTGCGCGCGCAGCTCGGTCAGCGTTCGCCCGACCTTGAGAGCGAGCAGGCGGCCTACCTCCTGCAGCTCGCTCGGGAGATCAAAGAGCAAGACGGAAGAACGCGCGTGGCGCTGGAAACGGTTCGTCGGCAGACCTCGGAACGCTTAGCGCGCCTTCAACGAGCGACCAGAGGATCGCGCGCCTACCTGCAAGATGGACAAACAAAGCCGGTCGCCTGCGACCGCATGGTGTGATCCGCTCTTTGCCGCCTTAAGAGAGCCAGACCCGCGCAAAACTCCCTTATGTGTCGTCGTCCGTGTTGATCTGCAGGCGTTTCAGCTTCTCGACGAAGGTCGTCCGTTTCATGTTGAGGAGTTTGGCCGCCTGCATCTTGTTCCCCTTGGTTTTGGCGAGCGATTGAAGCAGAAGCTCGCGCTCGACCTGCGAAACGACCGCCTCGAAGTTCAATCCCTCGTCGGGGATCTGCGTTTCGACGCGCGCTTGTGCGGCGATCGCCGAGACGCCGGAAGCCGCCCCACCTCGTACCTCCTCGGGAAGATCGTCCACAGTGATCTTCGCGCGCGCGCCAGAAAGCACGGCGGCGCGCTCCATGGCGTTCTGCAATTGACGCACGTTGCCGGGCCAGCGGTAGGAGAGAATCACACGACGCGCCTCCTCGTCGAGTTCTTTAACCGGAAGCCCGACGTTGCGGCAGAATTTCGCTAAAAGGTGCTCGGCCAAAGGCATGATGTCAGCTCCCCGTTCGCGCAGCGGCGGAAGCTTCAGATGTACGACGTTGAGCCGATAGTAGAGATCGGCGCGAAACTGTCCATTGGCGACGCGCTCTTCGATGTTGCAACTCGTCGCCGCGATGACGCGAACGTCGACGCGGACCGGGCGCGAACTGCCTAAACGCTCGAACTCCCGTTCCTGCAGAACGCGAAGCAACTTGGCCTGCAACGGCAAGCTCATGTCGCCGATCTCGTCAAGAAAGAGCGTGCCGCCGTTGGCCTGTTCAAAACGTCCCTCGCGGGTTGTGTGCGCACCAGTGAAAGCCCCTTTGACGTGGCCGAAAAGCTCATCTTCGAGGAGTTGCTCCGGCACGGCGGCGCAGTTTAAGGCGACAAATGGACGCTCGCGCCGCGAGCTCTGCTGGTGAATCGAACGCGCGACGACCTCTTTGCCCGTGCCCGTCTCGCCTGTGAGCAGCACGGTTGTGTTGAAAGGGGCGATGGCTTGCACTTGGTCGAAGACGCGCCGCATCGCTGGGGATTCGATGACCACTTCGACTTCGCGATCCCCCGCGCTGACTCTTGGCCGCTGGCGCAACGCAAGGCGTTCAACAGCAACGCGCACGGCGCTCGATAGCGTGTCGAGTTGGAACGGCTTGGTGATGAAATCCACCGCCCCGCGCTTCATCGCTTCCACCGCCACGTCGATGGTCCCGTAAGCGGTCATGACGATGGTGACGGCGCCGGGAGCGACCTGTTTCAAATGCAATAGAAGATCAAGCCCTGACATCCCCGGCAGTGCGATATCGGTCACCAAAACGTCGAAACTCTCTCGCTTGAGGAGTTCCAGCGCGGCTTCAGCCGATGCGACGCCCTTGGCACTGTATCCGTCGAGCGCAGCCGCTTCGAGCAGAAGCTGACGAAGGCGATCTTCGTCTTCGATGAAGAGAATGCGAGCGTCTATCATATCGAGGTATATCGGTCAGGCGCGTGCTTCTAGCAAATGGCGCGGCGGCCTTGTTCATCCGCCACAAAACCCTTTTGCATAGTAATCAATTCGCAACCAAAAGACAACAATTTTGTTGTTCTCACACGGACGAAGCGCCAGCGAGAAAGATCTGTTCCAATAGAGCCTTGGCCTATTTGCTCCTCAACTGTGGTGACGAGCGAAAGGCGCTGGAGGTTTCAGAAAAATTCCGTCGGCGTTTTGATAAAAATAAGCTCATATTACTTGACAATAACATTATCAATTCGCTAGATTAAACCCTCCGAGATCATCTATCTGTGAGGAGGTGAATGGCGATGCGCAAAACGACGAGGAGAATGATCGCTGCTTCCAACGTCCTCGGTGAGCTGAGCGCGCTTGAACGCTTGATTCAGCAAATCCCTGAGATCGAGGCCGACGCTTTGGTCATCCTCGGGGATTTAGCCCCGCGTGAGGCTGGCACGCGCGACTACGCGCAGCTCTTCCGCCTTCTGACACATGTTGATCTACCGACTTTCTACCTTCCGGGGCGTCAAGATGCGCCCATCGAAGAGTACTTGCGCGAGGCGGCCAACATCGAGGTGGTCCATCCGCAGATGCACGGCGTACACGGAAGCTATGCTTTTGCGCCCGGATATCTGCTGGTCGCTGGTCTAGGCGGCGAGATCGCCGATGACCCGGACGCGCCGCGCGAAGAACGCGAGTGCTTGCGCTATCCCGGTTGGGAAGCCGAGTACCGTTTGAAGGTGCTCCGAGAGTTAAAGGACTACCCCAAGATCCTGCTCTTTACGACGCCGCCAGCGCACAAGGGTCTCGGCGAGGATGGCAGCCAGACGGTGGCCGAGCTGATCAAGACTTATAACCCGAGAGCGGCGCTGGTTGCGGGCGCGGAGCGCAAACAGGAGAAGCTCGGCGATTCGTGGGTCGTGATGCCCGGATCCTTGGCCAAAGGTGAGTTCAGCGTGATCGATCTGCGCGAGGAGCGGCTTGAAGCGGGCGCCATCGCTTGAGCGGCGCTCACCGCGGGCGAAACGTCGGAAGCTTTGGCAGAACTCACAGCGAAACCGAGCGCGTGAAAGGTCGGGAGCGGTGGGCTGCCCTTTTGAAGGCTTCTCCGCTCCTGAAGCGAGCGTAACGTTGATCGCCTGGCCTACCGAGAAAAAGAGCCGGAAGGCGTAGCGTTCATCGAGCTGAGAGCTTTTCGGTCGTGAGATTAGGCCGTAGGTCTGTAGTGTAGAGCGTGCAGTAAGCGCGATAGTTCGTCATCACCTTGAAGACGTAGTTCTTCGTCTCAGCGAATCCGATTTCAGCCGTGAAGATGCCGACATCGTGTCTGCCGGAGCGTTCGAGCCAGCGCGCCACGTTCTCCTCGCCGCCGTTGTAGGAGGCGACCACGGCTTCGGTTGAGCGAGCGAAGAGCTTGTTCAACTCCTCGAGGTAGGCGACGGCGATGCGGATGGAGACTTCCGGCTGGTAGAGATCCGCTTCGCTCACATCGGCGAGTTGAACGCGCGGCCCGTACCTTTTCGCCGCGTCCATGGTCAGTTGCATGAGGCCGCGCGCTGCGGCGCGCGAGCGCGCTTGCGGGCGAAACTCGCTCTCTTGGCGCATGATGGCGAGCACAAGGCGCGGGTCTAGATCGCGTCCTTGCACGGCGCGCAGAATGGTCTCACGGTACGGCGCCGGGTAGTCAGCGGCTGCCGCTTTGACCGCCTGCCGCACGCGCGCGTCACGTGCGGCGGCTATGCGGCGAGTCTCTTTGTTCAGCTTCCCGAGCCTTTGCGTCGCCAGCCAGCCGTAGTAGGAACCGGGGCTGTCGGCGATCGATTGGTAAACTTTTGCCGCTTCCGCCGTCTGTCCGAGCCTTTCCAAGCAGTAAGCGCGCAAGTAGGCGATCTCGGCGGCGTTCGTCATGGTCGCCGCAAGCGACGTGCGGGCGAGCGCTTCGGCGATGCGCGCCGCACTGGACCAGTTAGCGCGCGCCGTCTCCAGTCTCAAGTGGGCGAAGAGTGCAGCTTGGGCCGTTGGCGTGCCAGCGAACTTCTGGCGCGTGCGTTCGATCCAACGCAAAGCCTCATCGCTGTTTCCCGCCTCACGCCACGTATCGATTGCGTTCAGGTATGCATCGCTGATGCGTTCTCCATCGGGAAAGCGCTCGATATAGGCTTGATACCGTAGCGCCGCTTCGGCGGCCCGCCCCATGCGCAGCAGCGTCGGCGCGACGAAATAGAATCCGTCGCGCCCTTCGCGCGTGTGTGGGAATTCGCGCCCGACGCGCTCGAAGAAAGGAAGCGCTTCCGCGTAGCGTCGTTCTTGGTAGAAGGCGCGTCCGATGCCGAACAGGGCTGCCGGGATGTTCGCGTCATTTGGGTAGCGCGCGATCAGCGTTTGCCAGTGTTCGCGCGCTTCGCGGAAGGCTCGGTTGGCGAAATAGATCGCCGCGCGACGCATGTGCTCTTCGGGAGGGAGCGGGCGCAATGCGCCATCGGCGGTGCGGTTTAGCTGGTCCAGTCGGCGCGTCGAGGCGAGCGCGTCATCTCCTTGATCGCTCGCCCATGCCTCGATTGCGGGCGGCGCCGCTGGTCCGGTCAATTCGTCGCCTTTGCAGGCGCGGTCGAAAGAGAAAGCCAACAACAGGACCAGACAAGCTCGGAGAGGACGTTTCGTCATCAGATTTCAGTGGCGCTACAGACCCCGGCCTTCAGACCTGGGGAGGAGC
>NZ_PSLQ01000069.1:0-18783 GCF_040289685.1 Pyrinomonas sp. | reverse complement strand
ACTTGGGATGGCACGGCGTCGCTGAACCGAAGCGCGCGCGACGCGTGCTCTCGCGTCCATTCCTTTGGGGATGCCCCTCAATTTATTGAGGGAGGACGTCACATGAACATCCGTGCCCTGAAAACCGATGTCGAGGATCGAAGTCACGCAGCAACCATGCAGGGCGAGTTCTTGCGGACACTTGTCGTGTTCATCTTGCCGTCTGCTGAAGTTGCGTGGCGCGTCGCTCCACTTCCCTCATTACACGCAAGACGTTTTCGCCGAGTATTTTGCGGATCTCGCTTGGCGAGTAACCGCGGCGCGCAAGCTCCGCCGTCAGATTTGGCAGATCGGCAACGGACGCGAGACCTTGCGGCACGGATTGAATGCCATCGAAGTCCGACCCCAAAGCGACGTGGTCGATGCCTGCAACGCGCACGATGTGATCGATGTGATCGACGACGCGCGAAACGAAAACAGGTGGCAAGCGGCGTGCGAACTCTCGTTCGCGAACGCGGTCGCGGGCCGCGCGTCGTTGCGACGGGCTGCCGCGCAAGTTCTTCGTCTCGTCGCGCACGAGCGGCGCGATCTCGGCTTCAACGCGAGCTTGCAGCTTCTCCCATCCCGGTTCGATGAACGCTGGATAGAAGATCACTGCGCAGACCCCGCCCGTACGTGCGAGCGCGCGCAGCTGATCGTCCGCGAGATTGCGCGGCACGTCAACGATAGCCCGCGCGCCCGAATGCGAAGCGATCACCGGCGCGCGCGACGTTTCGATGATATCCCAAAAAGTTCGATCCGAAACGTGCGATACATCGACCATCATCCCAAGGCGATTCATCTCGCCGATAACAGCGCGCCCGAAATCGTTCAGCCCGCGCGTCCGCCCCGCAGCATCGCCGGAAGAACCGGCCCAGCTCAAACTCACCGTCCATGTCGGCGACATGTAACGCACGCCCATGCGGTAGTAACGCTCAACGTTCTCCAATCTTTCGTCGATCGCATAGCCGCCTTCCAACCCAAGGAGCGCAGCGAGTTTGCCTTCGCGCGCGGCGCGCTCGATCTCTTCAGCGCCCGTGGCAAGCGCCCACCGATCCGGATGCCGCTCGACCATGGCGCGCACGGCAGCGATCTGCGCGTCGGCGCGCTCGACGGCGCGCCTACCGCCTACACCATAGAACTGCGGTTCGACCCAAACGGCGAAAAACTGCGCATCTAGTCCCCCCTCGCGCATTCGAACGCCGTCCAGATGACCGTTTGGCAAGCGCGTCTCTAGATCGATGCCCTCGTCGAGAAGGCGCTGCGCCGTGTCGGCGTGCATGTCGATCACGATCGCGGCAAAATGCTCCGCGCGAACATCGAACTCGGTCTGCCGCAACTCAGCCATGTCGGACGATGGTTCTTGCTTTCGACAACCGACGATCGAAGGCAAAGATAACGCGCAGAGCGCCATCGCGCCATATCGCAGCAATGAAAATTTCTTGAATCGGTGCATAAATTCGTTCGATGCCGATCCAGCTTGCCAAGCGTGCGCCACTTACGGTATCGTGACAAGTCAAAAACTTCAATGCTGATACCGTGCAGAAGAAGTTTTCAGCGTCTTGCAGCCCGAATCAACCTAAACGAAATAAGGAGAGGAACGATCTGATGTTCTCGAATGACGCGCAAAAGAAGAAAGATGTGAGGACTCCGCGCATCGCGCCGGAGGTTTGGCATAATGGGCGCTTCATCCCGTGGAAGGAAGCGCGCATTCACGTCATGTCGCACGTCGTGCATTATGGTTCAAGCGTCTTCGAGGGCATCCGCTGTTACAAGACCGACCGCGGCCCGGCCATCTTTCGCTTGCGCGAGCACATTCAACGCTTGCTCAACTCGGCGAAGATCTACCGTATGGAACACGAATGGACGCTCGATGAACTCTCTGATGCCTGCGTCGAGCTCGTCGCGCGCAGCGGACTGGACCAGTGTTATCTTCGCCCGATCATCTTTCGCAGCCTCGATGAAGAACACCCGGCCTTCGGCGTCAATCCTTTTCCAAACCCGTTGTCGTGCTACATCGGCGCGTGGGATTGGGGCAAATACTTGGGCGATGAAGCGCTCGAACGCGGCGTCGATGTTTGCGTTTCATCGTGGAATCGACTGACACCCAATTCGCTCCCGGCGCTCGCTAAAGCCGGCGCCAACTACATGAATTCGCAACTGATCAAAATGGAGGCGCTGGTCAATGGTTTCGCTGAAGGCATCGCGCTCGATGAGCGCGGGTACGTCTCGGAAGGGTCTGGCGAAAACATCTTCCTCGTGCAAGGCGGACGAGTCATCACGCCGCCGCTTTCGTCTTCGATCCTGCCGGGCATTACGCGCGACAGCGTCATTCAAATTTGCCGCGAACTCGGCATCGCGGTTGAAGAGGCCGAAATCCAGCGCGCCGCGCTCTATCTAGCCGACGAACTCTTCTTTACGGGCACGGCGGCGGAAGTGACGCCCATCCGCTCGGTGGACCGCATACAGATCGGCGCAGGCAAACGCGGTCCCATTACGGCGCGCATCCAACAAACTTTCTTCGAGATCACCTCGGGGCAGCGTGCTGCTCCTGGCAACTGGCTGACCTACGTCGGCTCTCGTCGCAGCTCTACGGACAAAAGCTTGGACGAAGAGGCGGAGGCGAAAGAACCGGTGGCCGATTACCATTGACCTCGCGTCGCACCGAGGCTGTTCGGCCTCTTGCTTCTCCGGCAGCTTGGTGGCTGATTACGCCATTGACCTCAAGCTTCGTTGCGCTCCCGCCACTTCGGAGGTCAGCAGCGGACTATCGTCGGCCTTGAGTTTCGTTTGACTTCCGCTTCGCGGAGCTTTCTCGTCGCGCACGCTTCGCGTTCAAACCCGACCTCGCCAATCGCTGCTATCCAAAGGGAAAGGGCGCTAGATCGAAGTCTAGCGCCCTTTGAACCTTTCGCTAGAAAGCGCTTCAAAAGACGTATCTGAGGCCGAGCACGATACGGCGATTTCCGCCATCCGTGCCCCATTGATTGAGGAAGTTGGCCGAATTGACGCGCCCGTCGGGGATACCGAAGTTGCGCGTATTGGTCAGATTGTACATCTCGGCGCGGAACTGCAACCTCTGGTTCTCGCGGATGCGCGTATTTTTGAAGATACCGAAATCCACGTTCCCAATGCCGTCGGCACGCAAAGTATTACGCCCAACGTTGCCGACGCGCTCATTAGGGCCGAGCCGCCGGAAGAGGGCCGCGCCCCCCGCCCTGATGATCTCTTCGACCGACATCGAGGACAGATCGAGGCTGGTGTTGAGATTCGGGCGGATCGCATTGCCGACCAACGCATCGATGCCGCTCAGCGCTCCAGTCGGATCAGCGCCGTTCAAGACGGTAAACGGCGCGCCGCTTTGGAAAGTAAAGAAGGCGTTGACTTGCCATCCACCGAGCAGATGGCCGGCGAAGCCTTTCTGCTGGCGGAAGAAAGGGAGTTCGTAAACGAAGTTGCCAGTGAAACGATGGGGCCGATCGTAGCTTGACCGCGCCCGATCAGCGCGCCGGTTGAAGGAGTCTTGCGCGACGGCTACCTCGCCGCTCGACGGATTGAAGATCTCGGAAGCATCGTCAATGAAGGCGCTCCAAGTGTAGCGCGCGCCGCCGCTGAAACCGCGACTCAAACGCTTATCGAAGCTGATCTGCATCGAGTGGTAGATGGAAGACGCGGCATTGGCACGCAATCGGATGACTCCGCGCGTTGGATCAACGCGCGTCGTAGAAAAAGGCAAACGCGGATTGCCGTCGATGGTTTGATAAAGCGCCGTCCCTTTGGTGCCGATGTACCCGACGCGAAGGACGGCATCGCGCGTCAACTCGCGTTGCACCTCGAGGCTGAACTGCTCGGCGATGGGCGAGCGAAAATCGTCCGCCACGATCGTGCGCGTTAAAAGCAGCGGGTTCAACCCCGACGGTTGCACCGTAGGCAGTCGCGTGAAAGCATTGGTGATGCCTCCGGCGTCGGGCGTCGGCGAAAGGTTGATCGCAGCGACGAAGGGGAAGGAGCTGGCGACGTTCAAAGCGATGTTGATGAACGCATAATCGTTGGTGCGTGCGTATCCGCCACGCACCACGAGCTTGTCTCCGCCCGTGAAGAGGCCGAGCACGCCGCCGTCATTCAAACGCGGATTCCAGTTGAATCCGATTCGCGGTTGCAGGTTGTTCTTGTCGCGCTTAGGCACGGGCGAGAGGGCATAGCGTTGATCGCCTCCAGCCGCGCGAAAAAGCGCATTGACTACGATCACACGACAGGAATAGAATGACACAAGGTGCCTGCCCCGGCGCTGCTTTGGTTCAATCTAAAATCCTCACCTTGAATCTCGGTCAGCTACCTTCTGATGGTCGTTGAGCATTCGCCATGAGCATCAAAATAGATGATCTGCTGCGCATTGCGGTCGGCTATGGCGCTTCCGATCTGCATATCAAGGCGGGAGCACAGCCGTTCATTCGCGTCGGCGGCGAACTCAAACCGCTGGTCGACGCGCCGCGTCTATCCAAAGACGACACGCTGGACATAGCCTTTGCCATGATGTCCAATCGACAGAAACAACGCTTCAAAGAGTTCTCTGAGGTGGACATCGCTTATGGGGTATCTGGGCTGGGCCGCTTTCGCGCCAACATCTTTCAGCAACGCGGTTCCGTCAGCATGGTCCTGCGCGTCATTCCCGACCACGTCCGCTCCATCAGCGAACTGAGCTTGCCGCCCGTCATCGAACGGATCGCTGACGAAAGACGCGGCTTGATACTTGTGACTGGCACTACCGGCTCCGGCAAATCAACCACGCTCGCGGCCATGATCGATCACATTAATTCGACGCGCAGCGGTCACATCGTCACCATCGAGGATCCAATCGAATTCTTGCACCGCGATAAACGCTCTTTCGTCACGCAACGCGAGATCGATGTCGATACGCGCTCGTTTGCCGAAGCGTTGCGCGGCGCGTTGCGCCAAGACCCGGACGTCATTTTGGTCGGCGAAATGCGCGACTTCGAGACCGTTCAGACCGCGTTGATGGCTGCTGAGACCGGCCATCTCGTGCTTTCAACGCTCCACACGCTCGACGCCACCGAAACAATCACGCGCATCGTCTCGGTCTTCCCACCGCACCAGCAGAAAAGCGTCCGCATTCAACTAGCTGGCATACTGAAAGCCGTCATCTCCATGCGGCTCGTACGCGCAGCACGCGGCAACGGGCGCGTTCCAGCGGTTGAGGTGATGGTTTCGACGGCGCTTATTCGCGACTACATCGCCAACGAAGAGAAGACGCCGCTCATTCGCGATGCCATCGCCGCTGGCACCTCGCAGTACGGCATGCAGACCTTCGACCAGTCGCTCTTCAACCTCTACCAATCGGGCTTGATCACGCTGGAAGAAGCGTTGCGCGGCGCGAGCAACCCGGACGAGTTTCGCTTGCGCGTCGCCGGCATTCGCTCGACCTCGGATCAAGCGCGCGATGAAATGGAGAAACTCAAGCGAGAAGATGGTAAGAAACCCGAGAAGACGCGCGCGATTTGACCTCTCGCAACCAAACCAATCAGGGCGCTTCAAGCGGGCGAGAAGGCGCGTTTTCGGCTGGAGGCGGAACCCACTTTGAGCGCCTTTCGCGCTCCAAAACCGACGGAATAAAAATCAAGGCGGGATGGCCTTTTTCCAAAGCTTCATCCCGCCTTCCGGAAGATGCGTTGCGTCGCTTTCAGTCTCCGCCGACCTTTTCCCCCTTCTGCTCTTCGGTCAACGGAATCTCGCTGGCCACGCTTTCGACAGCCTCCTCGATCGTCTCCTCCTTTTCGAGGCGGAAGTTACGATAGTGCTTCATTCCTGTCCCTGCCGGGATCAAACGTCCCATGATGACGTTCTCCTTGAGACCGCGCAGGTAGTCGATTCGCCCTGACACGGCGGCTTCGGTCAGAACGCGCGTCGTCTCTTGGAACGAAGCCGCCGAGATGAACGAATCGGTCGAAAGCGATGCTTTTGTGATGCCGAGAAGCAAAGGTTCCGCTTTGGCCGGTTCACCGCCTTGCGCCTTGATGCGAGCGTTTTCGTCCTCGAAGCGGAAGCGGTCCACCTGTTCATCGACGAGGAAGTCGGTGTCGCCCACTTCTTTGACGCGCACCCAACGCAACATCTGCCGCACGATCACTTCGATGTGCTTGTCGTTGATGTTGACGCCTTGCAGCCTGTAGACCTCTTGGATCTCGTTGACCAAGTATTCTTGCAACCGGCTCATGCCGAGCACGCGCAAGATGTCGTGCGGGTTCAGCGGACCGTCCATCAAAGGCTCGCCAGCGCGCACGCGATCGCCATCTTGCACGTTGATGTGCACGCCGCGCGGGATGTCGTACTCGCGCTCCTCGCCGTCGTCACCGACGATGATCACCTTGCGCTTGCCTTTGACGACGGGACCGAGCCGCACGGTGCCATCGATCTCGCTCATCACCGCCGTTTCGCGCGGCTTGCGCGCCTCGAATAGTTCGACCACGCGCGGCAGACCGCCCGTGATATCTTTGGTCTTGGTCGTCTCACGCGGAATCTTGGCGATGACGTCGCCCGGCTCGACCTCGTCTCCATCGCGCACCATGAGATTGGCGCGCACTGGCATCTGGTAAGTCTTCAAAACCTTGTTGCCGTCGCGGATCTCAAGGCGCGGTTGACGTTTCTCGTCGGGCGAGTCTTTGACGACGAGACGGACTTGCCCCGTCACCTCGTCCACTTCTTCATCGACTGTAACGCCTTCCTTGAGGTCGCGATAGGCGACGCGACCGCCGACCTCCGTGAGAATGGCGAAGGTGTAAGGATCCCACGTCGCAAGCAACTGGTCCTGTTGCACGCGCTCGCCGTCCTCGACGTGTAGATGCGCCCCGTAAACGATCTGGTAGCGGGCCACTTCGCGCCCACGATCGTCGATGATCGCCAGCGCGCCGTTGCGGTTCATGGCGATTCGCTCGCCGCGTCGGTTCTTGGCTGTCTGCAGATCGATGTAACGGATCGTGCCGTCCATGCGCGCTTCGTGTTTGGAAGACTCTTCCAGACGGGCCGTGCCGCCGATGTGGAACGTGCGCATGGTGAGCTGCGTGCCCGGCTCGCCGATCGATTGCGCAGCGATGACGCCCACCGCTTCGCCGATGTCAACGGGTCTACCCGTGGCGAGGTTGCGCCCGTAGCATTTGGCGCACACGCCGCGGCGCGATTCGCACGTCAATACCGAGCGGATGCGCACACGCTGCACGCCGCTGCGCTGGATTTCGGCGGCGAGATCCTCGTTGATCTCCTCGTTGGCTTTGACGATCACGGTTCCCTCCACCGGATCGATCACGTCATCGAGCGCGACGCGCCCGATGATGCGATCGCGCAACGATTCGATCTCCTCGCCACCTTCGACGATCGCTGTCGCCCAGATGCCCTTGAGCGTGCCGCAATCCTCTTCCGACACGATGACGTCTTGTGCGACATCGACCAAACGGCGCGTCAGGTAGCCCGAGTCGGCGGTCTTCAACGCCGTATCGGCCAGCCCCTTGCGCGCGCCGTGCGTCGAGATGAAGTACTGCAAGACGTTCAACCCCTCGCGGAAGTTCGAGCGAATCGGCGTTTCAATGATCGAGCCATCGGGTTTGGCCATCAATCCACGCATGCCGGCGAGCTGACGGATCTGTTGCGCCGTGCCGCGCGCGCCCGAATCGGTCATGATCAAGATCGGGTTGAGTTCGCCCGTAGCTCGTTCGCGCTCTTCCATTGCGCGGAACATCTCTTTAGCCACCTTGTCGGTCGCTTCCGACCAGATGGCGATCACCTTGTTGTAACGCTCACCATTGGTGATCACGCCGTCGCGCCATTGCTTCTCAACCTCGATCACCTCTTGCTCGGCCCGCTTGACGATCTCTTCCTTGGCCTCGGGCGTCACCAGATCATCGACGCTGATCGAAACGCCAGCCTTGGTCGCGTAGAGGAAACCGAGCGTCTTTAGATCGTCGAGCATCTTGACGGTGGTCTGATGGCCGAGCCGCAAGTGGCAATAGTTGACCAACGACTGCAAGCCTTTCTTCTTGAGCGTGCCGTTGATAAACGGCAATCCCGGCGGAATTTGATCGTTGAAGATGACGCGCCCGACGGTGGTGTCGATTACGCGCCGCACGTTCTTCTGCACGGTGGCGCGCATCACATCTTGCGGATCGCGCTCCTGCGTTAGATCGATCAGATCGCCGACGTAACGCAATTTGATCGGCGTTTGCGTCGTCACCAATCCGGCGTCGAGCGCTAGCAACGCCTCCTCGGCTGAGGCGAAGACGCGCCCTTCGCCGGGAGCGCCCGGCTTTTCGCGCGTCAGGTAGTAACAACCTAAGACGATGTCCTGCGACGGCACGGCGATCGGCTGGCCATTGGCCGGGCTCAGGATGTTGTTCGATGACAACATCAGGACCGAAGCCTCGATCTGCGCTTCGGGGCTGAGCGGAATGTGGACGGCCATCTGGTCGCCGTCGAAATCGGCGTTGAACGCCGTGCAGACTAACGGATGGATCTTGATCGCCTTGCCCTCGACCAGCACCGGCTCGAACGCTTGAATGCCGAGGCGATGGAGCGTCGGCGCGCGGTTCAACAGCACGGGATGCTCGCGGATCACCTCTTCGAGGATGTCCCAAACAATCGGCTCTTGCCGATCGACCATCTCGCGCGCCTGCTTGATCGTCGCCGCATAGCCCTGCTTTTCGAGCTGGTTGTAGATGAACGGCTTGAACAGCTCGAGCGCCATCTTCTTCGGCAAGCCGCACTGGTGCAGCTTCAACTCCGGACCGACGACGATCACCGACCGACCTGAATAATCAACGCGCTTGCCCAAAAGGTTCTGGCGAAAACGCCCCTGTTTACCCTTGAGCGTGTCGCTCAGCGACTTGAGCGGACGGTTGTTGACGCCGCGCAACACGCGCCCGCGCCGACCGTTATCGAACAAAGCGTCGACCGCTTCCTGCAACATCCGCTTCTCGTTGCGCACGATCACTTCGGGCGCGCGCAACTCCATCAGCTTCTTCAAACGGTTATTGCGATTGATTACGCGCCGATAAAGATCGTTGAGGTCGGACGTGGCAAAGCGCCCGCCATCGAGCGGCACCAGCGGGCGAAGCTCGGGCGGCAAAACCGGGATCACATCGAGGATCATCCACTCAGGACGATTCCCCGACTTCAAAAAGGACATCACGACCTTGAGCCGTTTGGAGTACTTGAGCTTCTTCTGCTGCGATTGCTCCTCCTTCATCTTCCTGCGCAGGTCCCCAGCCAGCGCTTCCAAGTCGACGCGCGCGAGCAAATCCTTGATCGCTTCGGCGCCCATCTTGGCCGTGAACTTGCCCGGGTGTTCGCGCACGAGCTCGCGATAGCGCTCTTCGGTCAGCAGCTCGCGCTCTTTGACCGGGGCATCGCCCGGCTCGATGACGATGTAAGACTCGAAATAGAGGACCTTTTCGAGGTCGCGCATCGAAAGGTCGAGCAAGTGGCCGATGCGGCTCGGCAAGCCCTTGAAGAACCAGACGTGCGAACACGGGCTGGCGAGTTCGATGTGGCCCAGCCGCTCGCGGCGCACCTTGGCCTGCGTCACCTCAACGCCGCACTTGTCGCAGATAACGCCCCGGTGCTTCATCCGCTTGTACTTGCCGCACAAGCACTCCCAATCGGTCACCGGCCCGAAGATGCGCGCGCAGAAGAGGCCATCGCGTTCCGGTTTGAACGTGCGGTAGTTGATCGTCTCCGGTTTGGTCACCTCGCCGTGCGACCACTGGCGGATCTTCTCCGGCGAAGCGAGGCTGATGCGAATGGCGTCGAAGTCCGGTCCGAGTTGCGTCTTCTCTTGCTGAAACTTGAACACGTTCATCTCTCCCTAGGTAACGGTCTCAGGGTTGTTCGCCTTGCGGATGCGCCGCCTTTTGTTGCGGCTCGATCAATCGATGCTCCCGCTGGTGACGACGGGGCGTCCCGTGCTGTCGCTGTCGGCGAGCTGCTCGTCGTCTTTTTTGATCAGCTCGACATCGAGACAAAGCGACTGCAGCTCGCGCACGAGGACGTTGAACGACTCGGGCACGCCCGGTGTGTAATCGGCTTCGCCCTTGACGATCGCCTCGTAGATCTTCGAGCGCCCAGCGACGTCATCGGATTTCGCCGTCAGCAACTCCTGAAGGATGTGCGCCGCGCCGTATGCTTCGAGCGCCCATACCTCCATCTCGCCGAAGCGCTGCCCACCGAACTGTGCCTTGCCGCCCAACGGCTGTTGCGTGATCAAGCTGTACGGTCCGATCGAGCGGGCGTGGATCTTGTCGTCCACAAGGTGCGAGAGCTTCAACATGTAGATGTAACCGACGGTCACCTTCTGTTCAAAGGGTTCGCCCGTCAGCCCATCGTAGAGCACCGTTTTGCCCGTCAAATCGACCATCTCGGGCAGACCGAGTGCGCGCAAGCGCGCACCCGCTTCACGTAGCTTCTGTTTGATCTCGGCTTCAGTCGCGCCGTCGAAGACCGGCGTCGCAAAGTGCAGTCCGAGCACGCGCGCAGCCCAGCCCAAGTGCGTCTCGAGTATCTGACCGACGTTCATGCGGCTCGGCACGCCGAGCGGATTCAGGACGATATCTACCGGCGTCCCGTCTGGCAGGTAGGGCATATCCTCGACCGGCAGAATGCGCGCGATCACCCCCTTGTTCCCGTGACGCCCGGCCATTTTGTCGCCGACTGACAGCTTGCGCTTCATCGCGATGTAGACCTTGACCATCTTGATGACGCCTGGCGCAAGCTCATCGCCCTGCTTCAATTTGGCCATCTTCTCCTCGTATATGTCCTCGAGGATCCCGATCTGGCGCTCGGTCCGCTCTTCGTACTCCTTGATCTCCTTGGCGACGTCGATGCGCCCGCCCGCTAGCTGCGCCTTACGCAGGTGCTTAGGTTCCAGCCCTTGAAGCATCTCGCGCGTGATGGTGACGCCCTTCGGGATGCGCACCTCGCGATCGACGATCAGATCGGCGGCGAGTTTGCGTCCCTCGAAGAGTTCGTAGATGCGTTCGTCGCGCTGCTCGCGCAAGATGCGGATTTCGTCTTCGAGGTCGCGCCGCAGTCGCGCTTCTTGCTCGGCTTGAATCGCCAGCGAACGTTTGTCCAGTTCTTGCCCCTTGCGCGTGAAGACCTGCACGTCAACGACCGTGCCCTCGATGCCCGGCGGACACTTCAAGCTCGCGTCCTTGACGTCGCTCGCCTTCTCACCGAAGATGGCGCGCAACAGCTTCTCTTCCGCCGTCAATTGCGATTCCCCTTTGGGCGTCACTTTGCCGACCAAATAGGAATCCGGCTTGACGTAAGCGCCGATACGGATGATCCCCGACTCATCCAGATCGCGCAACACGCTCTCGCTGACGTTCGGGATGTCGCGCGTGATCTCCTCGGGGCCGAGCTTAGTGTCGCGCGCTTCGATCTCCAGCTCCTCGATGTGAATCGAGGTGTAGTAATCGTCTTTGACCAACCGCTCCGAAACGAGAATGGCGTCCTCAAAGTTATAGCCGCGCCACGGCATGAAAGCGACGAGCACGTTGCGGCCGAGCGCGAGTTCGCCACGGTCGGTACACGGCCCATCAGCGATCACCTGCCCTTTGGCGATGCGTTCACCGACATGAACGATCGGCCTTTGGTTGATGCAGGTGTTCTGGTTTGAACGGCGGAACTTCGTCAACCGATAGATGTCCGCCGTCACTTCGCGCGAGATCGTCCCATCGACATTGTGATCGGCGCGCACGATGATGCGCTCCGAATCGACGTAATCGACCACGCCGTCGCGGCGGGCAACGACCACGGCGCCGGAGTCGCGCGCCGTCACCTGTTCCATCCCCGTACCGATGTACGGCGCCTCAGCCCGCAGCAACGGCACGGCCTGCCGTTGCATGTTCGATCCCATGAGCGCGCGGTTGGCGTCGTCGTTTTCGAGGAACGGAATCAAGCTCGCCGCAACTGAGACGAGCTGCTTCGGGCTGACGTCGATGAACTGAATCTCTTCACGACGCGCGAGGATGAATTCGCCGGCGCGTCGCGCCGCGTTGCGTTCGTTGATGATGTAACCTTTTTCGTCAAGCTCGATGTTGGCCTGACCGATGACGTACTTGTCTTCCTCCCACGCCGTCAGGTAGAAAGGATAGGGCTCATATTCGGCTTTGCGCCCTTCTGGGCCGACCTTCTTGTTCGCCTTATCCACCTCCTCTTGCGGCACGTGATCGCCGGGCTTGTACTTCGTGTCGCCGCCGTTAGTGATGCGCACGTACTCGACGACGCGCCCATCGATCACTTTGCGATAAGGCGCTTCGATGAACCCGTATTCGTTGATGCGCGCAAAGCAGGAGAGCGACGAGATCAGACCGATGTTCGGCCCTTCCGGCGTCTCGATCGGGCAGATGCGCCCATAGTGGGTCGGGTGTACGTCGCGCACCTCGAATCCGGCCCGCTCGCGCGACAACCCGCCCGGTCCCAAGGCCGAAAGGCGCCGTTTGTGCGTGATCTCCGAAAGCGGGTTCGTCTGGTCCATGAACTGCGATAGCTGCGATGAACCGAAGAACTCACGCACAGCCGCCGTGACCGGCTTGGCGTTCACCAGATCGCGCGGCATGGTCGTCTGCATGTCCTGCTGGATGGACATCTTTTCCTTGATCGCCCGCTCCATGCGGACCAACCCGATGCGGAACTGGTTCTCCAGCAGCTCGCCGACAGCGCGCACGCGACGATTGCCCAAATGGTCGATGTCGTCCGCTTGGTATTCGGTCGGACGCGCGCG
This sequence comes from Pyrinomonas sp., assembly GCF_040289685.1. Classification (NCBI taxonomy): domain Bacteria; kingdom Pseudomonadati; phylum Acidobacteriota; class Blastocatellia; order Blastocatellales; family Pyrinomonadaceae; genus Pyrinomonas; species Pyrinomonas sp. The sequence goes on along the minus strand of NZ_PSLQ01000069.1, from coordinate 5,978 downwards.
CATCTTCAGAAGGTAAGTCACCACCTCGATGAAATCCCGCGGCGACAGCAGCGGATCATCAATGCGCTCGTTTTCGGGCTTGCCCATTTTGATGTTGAACTTCAAACGCCCGACGCGCGACAGATCGAACTTGCGCTCGTCGAAGAACATGCCCTCGAACAGGCGAAACGCCGTCTGCACGGTCGGCGGATCTCCTGGACGCATCTTGCGGTAGATCTCCAACAGGGCATCAACCGGCTTGTGGATGACGTCCTTTTTGAGCGTTTGCGCAAGCACCGAACCGATCTCGTCCCGCTCTGGGAAGAAGATGGCGAACTCTTCGACGCCGGCTCTGATGATCTCCTGCAACTTGGCCGCGTTGATCTCCGAGTTAGCGTCAACGATCACTTCGCCCGTCGCTTGATTAACCACGTCGGCTACGGCGAAAGCTCCTTCGAGTTGCGCGGCGCCGATCTCGATTTCGCGGACGTTGCTCTTGCGAAACGCTTCGATGGCCGACGAAGTGATCTTCTTGCCGCTGCGCACGATCGGCTCAGCGCCGCGCCCTTTGATGTCGTGATCGGCACGCATCCCTACGATGCTGGTCGGGCCGTGCTCGGGGATCTGCGCCCAGAGCCGCCCATCGCGCACGCGTATGCGATCCACCGTGTAGAAGGCGCGCAACAACTTCTCATCGGGGAACTCCGCCTTTTTGACCGCTTCTTCGAGTTCGGCGTCGGTGCGCAACGTGCGCGGGTCGAATCCGGGGTCGAGCCACAAGCCGAGAGCGCGCAAAAAGATCGTTGCCAGAAACTTCCGCTTGCGATCGATACGCACGTACAAGAGGTTCTTCTGGTCGTACTCGAACTCGACCCACGAACCGCGATACGGAATGATCTTCGCCAAATAGACGGGCGTTTTCTCATAGAAGACGCCCGGCGAACGGTGCAACTGGCTGACGATGACCCGCTCGGTCCCGTTGATGATGAACGTACCCGTGTCGGTCATCAACGGAATCTCGCCGAAGAAGACATCCTCCTCCTTGATGTCGCGAATCGAACGCGCACCCGTCTCCGGATCCTGATCGTAAACGGTCAGGCGGATCTTGACCTTGAGCGGCACGCTGTAGGTCATCCCGCGTTCGCGACACTCTTGCTGTTCGTGCTTGTGCTTGAGGCCGACCGGCTCGCCGCAGTTATCGCACAGCTTGGGGCGCACGTTGTTGAAGGTGCCGCACTTTTGGCAAAGCGTCTCGCCCGGATTCAGCGGATCGACCTTGATCAGCGCCCCGCAATTACGGCAGTTTTCGCGCAAGTGCTCCAACCCTTCAAGCCGCCCGCACTTGCACTGCCAACTGCCAACTTGATACGCGACGAAATCCAGTTCGGCGGTTCCCCGAAAATCCGAGATGGGGAAAATGGAACGAAAAACAGCCTGCAACCCGGTCATCTGTCGTTCTTCGGGCAGCAGGTCCATCTGCATGAAGCGATTGTAAGACTCGCGTTGAATCTCGATCAGATTCGGAATGCGTACCGAAGTCTTGATCTTGGAAAAGTCGTGCCGTGTGGGCGCTTGACTGGTGCGACGTCCCGCACCGACGTTCTCCATTTGAAGCGGATTGTTGATGTTCATCTTCCTTTCGATCCCGTCACTTTTGCGCCTCGACCGGGGGTCGAGCGGCTCAATGAAGCTTCGATCAAGCGTGGTTTGCGGTTTGTGCGGTCCGCTCGCGTCCAGCGACGCGGCGAGCGAAGGATTTTGTCTGTGCCGTCGGAAGATCTCGCCAGCTCATCATGAGGTTACGATTCGCCGCTCTCCAAAGACGCCAAACGCGGTCGGGACAAGACATGCCCCGACCGCTTTGGCGAGCGGTTAAACTCTATCCAGAACTGCCACGGGAGTGACGCCAACGCCTCAACGCTTCTCTACCTTAGCCATCTACGGCCTGGTTGTCAAGCCTCGGTCGAAGGGCCGAGACACTCCCTGAGCGTGAAGCCAGATCCTTCCGGCCTCGTGACGCCGCTACTTGATCTCGACGGTCGCCCCAGCGTCGGTCAGCTTCTTCTTGATCGTTTCAGCCTCTTCCTTTGAAACGCCCTCTTTGACCGGCTTAGGCGCCGACTCGACCAAGTCTTTGGCCTCCTTCAAACCGAGCGCGGTGATCTCACGAACGACCTTGATAACGTTGATCTTGTTCGCTCCAGCCGATTGCAAGATCACATCGAACTCGGTCTTCTCTTCGGCTTGGGCCGCTCCTTCTGGCGCACCAGCAGCGGCGACAGCGCCCGCTGCCGGCACGGCCACTGCCGCGGCAGCCGCCGAGACGCCGAAGATCTCCTCCAGCTCTTTGACCAATTGTGACGCTTCGAGAAGCGTCATGTTCTTCAAGTACTCGATGACTTCTTCGCGTGTTACGGCCATATGAGTTTACGTTCGTCCTCCTCTTTTTTGTTCGCTAGCGCTCCCATAAAGTGCGCTTGCGCGTTCAAACCCGGACGGGACACGCGCCGACCGTTGCATCCCGGTCGAATCGAAGTCCGAGCAAAGACGACCCTGACACATCGCCCCCGCTCTTGTCGTCCACAGGCGATTTCGAAAACTTTTACGCCGCCGCTTCGCCCTTCTTTTCGCCGATCTGCTTGACGACGATGGCCAAATTACGCGGCACGGCAGAGAGCACAGTGGCGAGCCGTTGCGCCTGACTGTTAAGCAGGAACATCAGTTGCGAGATCAACTGCTCGCGCGACGGCAGGTTGGCGATCTCCTCCAAATCCTTGAGCGCCACGACGCGCCCCTCAACGATGCCGACCTTGAACGAGAAGGTCTCGGGGTTCTCCTTGAGGAACTTTGAGACCGCTTTGGAGAGCGCCACGGGATCGGATTTGCTCAAGGCCACCGCCGTGGTGCCCCGCAGGTGATCCATGGTCTTTTCAAAGGGGGTGCCCGCCGCCGCCAAACGCGCCAGCGTGTTCTTGACGACGTGGTACTCGGCTCCCACCTCGCGCAGACGCCGCCGAAGAGATTGGTCCTTCTCCACCGTGACCTTGTTGAACCCGACCAAGATTCCGGTGGTCGCCGACCGAAACTGCTCCGCTAACCTCTCCAGATCCTTTTGTTTCTGTTTTCTCGTCTTCATCCGCGTCTCTCCCGATTCTCGTCTCAGCGAGCGTATGCCGTTTCGTCCACCACAACGCTCGGCGTCATCGTCGCCGACAACCAGACCTTCTTCATATAGCGCCCCTTGGCCGCGGCCGGTTTGGCGCGCGCCACCGCTTCGAGGAGCACGCGCGCATTTTCATGCAGCTTTTCGGTCTCGAACGAGACCTTGCCAATGGGCACGTGAATAACGCCGGTCTTATCGACGCGATACTCGACCTTGCCGGCCTTGGTCTCTTGCACCGCTGTCCGCACGTCGAACGTCACGGTGCCGGTCTTCGGATTTGGCATCAACCCACGCGGTCCCAAGATCTTGCCCAACTGCCCGACCATGCGCATCACGTCGGGCGTGGCGATCACGGCGTCGAAGTCGAGCCATCCGCTTTTGATGCGTTCGACCATCTCCTCGCCGCCAACGTAATCGGCTCCGGCCTCCTCAGCCTCCTTGATCTTCTCGCCCTGCGTGATGACGAGCACCCTTTTGGTCTTGCCGAGGCCATGCGGAAGAACCACGGTTCCGCGAACGAGCTGATCGGCCTTGCGCGGATCGACGCCGAGCCAAACGGTCAGCTCAACCGTCTCATCGAACCGAGCGAAGGATATCTCCTTGATCTTGGCGAGACCTTCTTCGAGGCTGTATTTGCGGTTGCGATCTACTTTTGCGAGCGCGGCACGATACTTTTTGCCATGCTTTGCCATCTTCTTCCTCCGAGGTCCAAACGGAAGAATTCATCCTCCCTCTGGATGGAAAACCTTTGCGCTTTTCGATCTTTCCCCGAAAACCTATGAGGATAGCGGGAAAGCGCCTCTTGCGTCAACTTTCGATGACCAATCCCATGTTCTTCGCCGTCCCTTCGACGGTGCGAATGGCGCTTTCCAGGTTGGTCGTGTTCAAATCGGGAAGTTTCAAACGCGCGATCTCCTCAAGCTGCGCGCGCGTGATCTTGCCCACCTTCTCGCGGTTCGGCTTGCCCGACCCCTTCTGAATGCCAGCCGCCTTCTTCAACAGGTCGGCGACGGGTGGCGTCTTGGTCTCGAACGTAAAGGAGCGGTCCGCGTACACGGTGATCACCACCGGGATCTTCATGTCCGGATCCATATTGGCCGTGCGCGCGTTGAACGCTTTGCAGAACTCCATGATGTTGACGCCATGCTGACCGAGCGCCGGCCCAATGGGCGGGGCCGGATTGGCCTTGCCTGCTGGAACCTGCAATTTGATTTGTGCGATGACCTTTTTAGCCATAGGCTTCTCGTCTGAAGAGCGTTTACTCGTCTTCCGTGAACGTCACTTTCTCGACATCCAAAAAGTTCAGTTCGACGGGCGTCGAACGGCCGAAGATGGTGACGATGACTTTGAGCGTCGATTTCTCCTTGTTGACCTCTTCGACCTTGCCCGTAAAACTGGCGAACGGTCCCGATTTGATGCGCACCGTCTCGCCAACAGAATAAGTGAACTTCGGCTTCGGCTTCTCCGCCGCCTCCGTCACATGGTGGACGATCTGATCGACTTCTTCGGGCGTGAGCGGCGTCGGGTGCTGCCCGCCGACAAAACCAGTCACCTTGGGCGTCGCCTTGACAAGGTGAAAGACCTTGTCAGGGATGTGCCCGCGCTCGTCGCACTCGATCTGCACCAACACATAGCCTGGGTAGAACATGCGCGATGACTCGACCCGTTTATTGCCGCGCATCTCAACCACCGTCTCCGTCGGCACGATCACCTCGGGGACGATCTCTTCCAATCCCATGTCGCGAATGCGCGCCTTCAGGCTCTCGCGCACTTTCTTCTCGTGCCCGGAATAGGTATGCAGAATAAACCACTGTTTCATAGATTCCTCGTCCCCGACCGCGCCACACAAAAAGCTTCAGCCGCCGAGCAACCAGTTCACCAAACGCTCCAACTGCGTGATCAAGAGCGTGAAAAGCTGGTCCACCACAAAAAGGTAGATGGCGAAAAAGATCACCGTAATCAGCGTGATGATGGTGATGTTTTTGACTTCGTTAGGCGTCGGCCATGTCACTCGGCGCAACTCGGCGCGCACATCGCGGATGAACTGCGCTGTGCGCTCGAAGAAGTTCGGCTCGCGAGTCGAGGCGCGTTCGCGCCGCGCGGCGCGACCTTCTGGCCCTTGGCCGAACCGCGCCGCGCGCGGCGTTGCGATGTCGGACGTCTCCGTTGCGCTCGCCCGTTGTGGCGGCTCCACAGGCTCAACTTGAGCGTCGTCCTGCGAGCCTATGATTCGGTCATCTTTTTTCGCCACCCGACGGATCTCCTCAAAGTTCGTTTTCTGCTCGCCGCGTCGTGCATCTGTTGGCAGGGGTACCAGGATTCGAACCCGGACCTTCGGTTTTGGAGACCGACGTGCTAACCGTTCACACCATACCCCTTCTCTTCACCGATCAACCTTCGCTTACCACAATGAACCGAAAGCCGCTCGGCTCTGTGAGCGCCATTTGCGCGCTGCTGCTCGACCCGCCAAGAGTCTCAAGGCCAAAGCTATTTGGTCTCGCGGTGCGTCGTATGCCGACGGCATCGACGGCAGAATTTGCGAAACTCTAAACGTTCCGTGGTCGTCTTCTTGTTCTTCGTGGTCGCGTAGTTACGACTCTTGCACTCTGTGCATTGCAAAACGACGTTGTCGCGCGGCATCCTCTCTTCAACTCCTCAGTTGTGTTTCTCAGCAAGCATGCTCTTGTCGATACGATTTGAAAAATTCCGCACGCTCGTCCAAAGTTCGACGGAAGCGAGATCTCAGCCAGTTTGCTCTTGTGATCGGGTTGAAAATGGCGCTACTCCAGGATTTCGGTGACGGTGCCAGCGCCAACCGTCCGGCCCCCCTCCCGAA